>DASRJW010000076.1 GCA_035649275.1 Candidatus Krumholzibacteriia bacterium | reverse complement strand
GTCTCGGCCAGGATCTCGCCGAGCAACAGGGCGCCGACGGGCGTCCAGCTCGCGGGCTTCAGGATGAAGGGGCAGCCGACGGCGAGGGCGGGTGCGATCTTGTGGGCCGGCAGATTGAGCGGGAAGTTCCACGGCGTGATGAAAGCGCACGGCCCCACGGGGACGCGCTTCCACATCCCGGTGTAGCCCCGTGCCCTTGGAGTGATGTCCATGGGCAGCACTTCACCGTAGAGACGCACGGACTCTTCCGCGGCGATGCGGAAGGTGTCGGCGAGGCGGGTCACTTCGCCGCGGGCGTCGCGGATGGGCTTGCCCGCCTCGATGCAGAGGATCCGGGCCAGCTCCTCGGCGCGCGCGGTGATACGCGTCACGCAGTGCTGTAGGATGGCCTGCCGGGCGTAGGCAGGCAGGCGGCGCATCGGCTCGGCGGCGGCGGCGGCGTGGGCGATGGCCCGCTCGAGCGTGGCCGCGTCGGCTTGCGCCACCCGGAAGGCGATCTCGCCGGTGTACTTGTCGTGCACCGCCAGATCTTCGTTGGCGGCCACGGCCTGGTTCGCCAGGTAGTAGGGACGGCTCTGCACCGGACCTCCCCGCACGGTTCGGGATGGTCCATTCTGCACCGAACCGCCGCTCTTCCGCTACTGGTAGCGCAGCGCCGCGATCGGATCCTTCGGCGCCGCCTGCTGGCAGAGCCGTGTCGCGTCTCGCAGGCAAGCGCTCACGACGACCTCGCATTCCAACCGAGGGCGTCGCACGCCGCGGTCATGCGCTCGGCATAGAGACGCATGTTCCCGATGATGTTCGGCAGCCATCCGGTCTCGAGATAGGTCGCTTCCCAGTGCACCGAGGCGGTACCGTCGCGCAGCAGCGTGGACAGGTGGGCGATACGCCCGAGGGTCTTCCGCGTCAGCCGCGGCCAACAATCGCGGACGTTGGCGTGGTAAACATCCAGGTCCGCGGGCGTCAGATCCACCGCCGGCGGTCCCCAGCCGGCTTTCTCCCAGTCGAAGGCGAGAAGCGAGGCATCCGACCCGTTGCCGGACGGGTAGCGCACGCGCAGGTTCTTCTTCACGAAGTCCCCGTGCACGAGAGCCCAGGGCATGTCGTGACTGCAGGCCTCCACCTCGGACCAGCAGGACTCGAGCCGATCGAGCACGCGCCGCACTTCGTCGAGGACCGCCTGATCCTCCGATGACAACTGTCGCTGCGCCTGGCCGCGGTTCAACTCTTCGCGCCCGGCGTGCAAGTGCGCCAGATAGTGGCTCGGACCGCGGTCGGGGAAGAGCGCGCTGCCGTCGAGGCTGGAGGAGGCCGTGTGCAGGCGCGCCAGCCAGCGGGCGGCGAGCTGCCGGTGCTCCGGGCGATGCGCGTCGAAGCGTCGTCCTGCGGCGTTCTTGAGGAAGAGCCAAGCGAACTCCTCCCCCGGCGCTTCCACCAGGCCGTAGCAGAAGAGCGAAGGACAACGCAGGCGCTGCAAGAGCCCGTACACCTCGCGCTCCCACTGCGCTACCTCGCGCGGGCAGTGCTTGGCGATCACCCCGCTCCCTCCGACTCCCACCCGCGGCAGAAGATAGACACGCGACTTGCGGCTTTGATGCAGCAACTCGAGGCGCTCCGGTACGGCGGGCGTGAAGCCGTCGGCGAGGGCCGGGAGCGCCAGCCAGGCACGCACCGCAGGCTGGGACTCGAGGTCCGTGGTGATGATCTGCGGTACTTCCGGAATCATGGACGCTCCGGTCGTGCTGGGAGAGAAAGAGCTTCCGGAGCCGTCGGGGCGGCATTGCCCACCTGCACCCGACCGTCGGCGTCGAATTGCAGCAGCAGGTCGCAGCCCTGCAGTGTCGCCAGCCGGTGCGCCACCATGAACGTCGTTCGGCCATGCATCAGTTGCTCCAGAGCTTCCAAGATGCCCGCTTCGGTGCGTACATCCACGGAACTGGTGGGCTCGTCGAGGAGGAGAACGGGTGCATCCTTCAAGAAAGCCCGCGCCAGGGCGATCCGCTGCCGTTCACCGCCGGAGAGGCGGAGGCCGCGTTCGCCCACCTGGGTGGCGTAGCCTTCCGGGAGGCTGGCGATGAAATCGTGCACATTGGCGGCACGGGCGGCTTGCACGATCTCTTCCGGGCTGGCGTCGGCTCGGGCGTAGGCGATGTTCTCGGCGATGCTGGTGGAGAAGAGGACGGGATCCTGCAGGACGAGGGCGAACTGGTGCCGCAGGTCGCTCACCTTGTACTCACGGAGATCCAGCCCATCCAGCAGGATGCGTCCCGAGGACGGATCGAAGAAGCGGGTGAGCAGGTGCAGCAGTGTGCTCTTGCCGCTCCCCGTGCGGCCAGCGATGCCGACGCGCATTCCCGGCGACACCGAAAAAGAAACCTCGCGCAGCACCGGTCTTTCCGCTTCGTAAGCGAAGGAGACCGCCTCGAAGTCGAGGGCGCCGCGGGCGCGCACGAGGCCGCGAGCCTGCGGACTCTCCGGCACGTCACGGGGCTCGTCGAGCAGGGCGAAGGCGCGTTCGGCGCTGGCCAGATGCCCTTGCAGACTGGCGATCTTGCGAGACATCGTCTTCATCGGTTCGTACAGCTGCGCCAGGTACCCCATGATCAAGAGCAGTTCCCCGAGCAGGAGCTGGCCCGCCAGCACGTGCCGCGTGCCGATGAAAAGCGTCGCCGCCGTGCCTGTCGCCGCCGTCACCGCGACCAGCATCCCGAGACTGCCCTGCAACCTGACCAAGCGGATCCTCTCGATCATCCCGAGCCTCGCCGTGCGTACGAAGCGTTGCTGCTCCCGCCGCTCCTGTCCGAATGCCTTCACCACCCGCAATGCCGAAAGCACCTCGTAGATGACCGCCATGGCGCTGCTCTCGAGCTTCTTGACCAGATGCGCCCGCCTGCGCAACGTGGTGCGGTACTGGCGCGCCAGGAAGAACAGCGCCGGCGACACCGCCACGGCGACGAGACTGAGCTGCCAGTCCAGTCGAGTCATGACGTAGAGCATGGAGCCCACGGTCATCGCCGAGGCGATGAAGGGGATGACTCCATCCAGCGCCACGTATTGGACTGCGTTGGCGTCCTGTTGGATGCGGTAGGCGGCGTCCGAAGTGCCCCTTTTGTCGTGGAAAACGAAAGAGAGCCGCTGCACTCGCTCGAAGAGCAGGGCACGAAAGTCCTGCACCAGACGCTCCGCCACGTAAGTGCGCAGCACCATCGCCGCCAGCACCTGGAGCTGGGCGACGAGGGTCACGGCTACCATCAACGCCGCGGATAGAACCAGGAGCGCGCCGCGCGATGACGCGGTCGCCGCCGGAATCACCCGTTGCAGGATGCCCGGCAGCGGCTCCGAGCCGATGATGCAGTCCACGACGATCTTGAGCGGCACCGGTCCCAGCAACGCCAGGGGCGTCGCCAGCATACTGAGGCAGAACAGCAGCACGAGGAGGGGCCAACAGGGTCGGGCCTGCAGCAGCAGCCTACGATAGAGCGTGAAATCGGTTTGCTTGCCTTCCCGCACTGTTCTCACCTTTGGCCGGCCCTTTTCTCAGGAACGGCGTCCCGATGAACAACCACTGCTCATCGCCGTGAACAATCGTGGGCCGTCGGTCACGCCGGACAATCAGTCGGCTGTCGCCGCCGGGCAGGCCTCGTCCAGCGCTGCCATGGCGCGGGCGGCCTCTCCTGCACCGGCGCCGCAGAAACCGATGGCGCCGAGGCCGAGGGAGAGGCCGATCGCCACGGCGCCATCCATGAAAGCCCAGAAGGAGGCGCCGGCAGCGGCAGCGGCGAGAACCGGCACCGCTCGCGACAGGCGCATCCAGGCGCGGAAGCGCAGCATCTGCTTGCCTGCACCATGCTCTTCCACGCCGAGGCGCAGGCGGGCGCCACCGAGCAAGCCGCCGCGCACCTCGAGATCCCAGTCGTCGTAATCGCTGCCTCGCGTGGTCACCGAGCCGGCCTGGACGAGCGCGGCGAGCATCGCTTCGAGGCGTGCTTCCGGGGCTTTCCATGCCTCGCGCCAGCAAGAGAGTAGGCGGAGCGGACGCCAGAGGCGGCGGCGCGTGCCTCGCACCCGCCAGGGAGCGAGCCCGTGCTCCAACCTGCCGGCAAGACGAGCCACGGGTTGCACCAGATGCAACAGGGTGGTCAGTGCGAAGAGCCGGACCCGGAGGTTCTTGCTCTGCGGGGCGCTGGTGAAGCGGGCGCGCCGGGCGCTGGCGAGGGCTTGCGCCACCGGCAGAACCATTCCCAAGAGGAAGAACGGCACAGCGATCCCCATGGGTTTCCAAAAGGCGGTGGAGAGCGCTGCCACGCCGAGGAAAGCGAGCAGGAAGAGCCACTCCGGCATGAGGGGGAGCTCGAGCCAGGTGCCGGGTCGACGCTGGTACAGGAACTGGAACGGAGCCGTCCCGAAGACACCACGATAGATACGGCCGCCCAGCGCGCCGAGGGAAAGGGTGAAGCCGCGGCCATAGAGCTGGCCGCGCCAACCAACGTGACCGGCGGCGTTGTAGCGCTGCGGCCACTTGCGCTCCAAGAGTGCCTCCGCCTTGCCGTAGCCACGCTGCTGCTTCCAATAGGTGCGCACCGAATTCCGGCGGTGGTGCCAGACCACGGCGGCGGGGGCGAAGCCGATGCGCCAGCCGCGCTCTTGCAAGCGCCAGCAGAGGTCCACGTCGTCCCCGGCGGTGCGATACACCGGGTCGAAGCCCGCGATGGCTTCCAGCGCCGATTTGCGGAACGCCATGTTGCAGCCCGGAACGTGTTCGGCGAGCTGATCGTCCAGGAGCACCTGCACGGGTCCGCCGGGCGCGTTGGCCACGCAGTCGGCAACGAATCCGTCTCCCGCCGGCGGCAGGTTCGGCCCGCCGACACCGGCGTAGCCCTGCCGGAAAGTCCGGGCCAGGTAGTGCAGCCAATGCGGGTCCGGGTAGGCGTCGTCGTCGGTGTAGGCCACGATCTCGCCGCTCGCTGCCCGGAAGCCGGTGTTGCGCGCGCTGCTCAAGCCGCGGTTCTCCGTTCGGATCAAGCGCACCGGGTAGGACTTGACGATCTCTGCCGTGTGGTCCGTCGAGCCGTCGTCGATCACGATCGCTTCGTAGTCCGGATACTCGAGCCGCTGCAAGGCCTCCATGGTGTCGCGGATGGTGGCGCTGCCGTTGTAGGTGCAGACCACCACCGAGATCTTCGGCCACGGGCCGGCGGCGAGGAACGGCGCCTGCGCATAGGCGCGCTGCACCGCGGCCAGCGCCGGCTTCGGCGTGCGGTCCCGGCGCGTCAGGCCGAAGTCCCAGTCGAGGATGTCGTGGCCGCCTCGGTACCACTCGTCGGTCCAGGAGAACACGAAGGTGCCGGCGCAACCGGTTTCGAAGGCGCTCTGGATCTGCCAGGAGAGGCTCTCGGCCTGCTGCTCCTCGCCGTGAGAGCGGCTGTCGAGGCCGATCTCGGTCATCAGCAAGGGGCGATCGTCGCAAAGGTTGTGCAGCCGCAGCAGGTAGGCCTCGAGCTTTTCCCGCGCTTCCAGATAGACGTTGAAGCAAACGAGATCCAGGAACGGCAGGCGCAAATACTCCGTGGTGGGGAAGTTGACATAGGTGACGAGCGCCGTCGGGTCCTCGCGCTTGACGTCGTCGTACAGGTGGCGCAGGAAGCGCTCGATGCGTCGCGCTCCGTGCCAGCGCACGATGCTCTGCGGAATCTCGTTGCCGATGCTGTAACAGAGCACCGCCGGGTGGCCGCTCAGGCCGCGCACCGTCTCGCGCACGCTAGAGCGGATCTGGCGGTCGCGCCCGGGCTCGTCCAGGAAGGCGATGAACTGTTCCCAGGCCAGGCCCACCATGACGCGCAACCCGTGTTGCTGCGCCAGGTCGAGCAGCCAGCGCGGGGGAGGCGTGTAGGTGCGAACGGCGTTGATGCCCTGGCGCGCCATGGCGGCGAAATCCTCGCGCACCCGTTCGGCAGGCGGCAGGTGCAGTCCTTCCGCGTCGGGCCGGAAGGTGCCGTAGGTGACGCCGCACACCTGGAGCTTGCGGTCACCGGCGAAGAGGAACTTCCCCCGCGCCGTGGGGCGCTGCATTCCCGCCGCCGCCTGTGGGACGAGGCGGACGCCGTCCGTCTCGGGGCGAGGCGAGGCTTCGAAGAGAGGCGCGCCCGAGCTCACGAGTCCTCACCGTGCCTGCGGCCGGAGCTTCCCGCCACCGCACGGGCCGCATGCCACTGCCACGCGGTCTGCAGGATCTGTTCGAGGCTCGACCACTGTGGTGTCCAGCCCAGGATGCGCCGCGCCCGCGCCGGGTTGGCCACCAGCACCGGCGGGTCCCCGGCGCGGCGAGGTGCGGTGAGGACGGGCACCGGGCGGCCGGCGATCTTTTCCAAAGTGGCGATCAGCTCTCGCACCGAGGAGCCCTCCCCGGTGCCCAGGTTGACCGGCATGCTTTCGCCGCCGTCCTGCAGGTGTTCCAGGGCGCGCACGTGCGCCTCGGCGAGATCGTTGACATGGATGTAATCGCGGATGGCCGTGCCGTCGGGGGTGGGATAGTCGGTGCCGAAGATCTCGAGGTGGGGAATCTGTCCGAGCGCCGCCTGCATGACCCGCGGGATCAAGTGAGTTTCCGGTCGATGATCCTCGCCGATCTCGCCCTCCGGATCGGCGCCGGCGGCATTGAAATAGCGCAAAGCCATCCAGCGCAGATCGCGGCAGCTGCCGAGCCAGTGCAGGGCGCGCTCGATCCACAGCTTGGTTTCGCCGTAGGGGTTCACGGGCGAGGTGGGTTGGGTCTCGGCGATGGGAACTTCCTCGGGAATGCCGTAGACCGCGCAGGTGGACGAGAACACCACCTGCCGCACTCCAGCATCCATGGCGGCGTGCAGCAGGCTCAGGCCGCGCACGACATTGTTCTCGAAGTATTTCTGCGGCTGCTCCATGGATTCGCCCACATAGGCGAAGGCGGCGAAATGGATCAGCGAGCGGATCTCGTATTCCCGCACCAAGCCCTGGACCAGCGCCGCATCGGCGATGTCACCCTGATGGAATGGACCCCAGCGCACGGCCTGGCGGTGCCCGCGCACCAGGTTGTCCAGGACCACGGGCTGCATGCCGCGCTGCGCCAGGAGTTTGCAGGTGTGGCTGCCGATGTACCCGGCGCCGCCTGTGACAAGAACACACTGCATGCTTCGTCCCTACACCGATTGGCTGTGGGCGTCAACCACGCCGCCCCGGGAGCCGCTTGCGGCTCAAGCGACGTTGCGCTCGAATCGACCGGCAATCGCGGCGGGCAGCTTGTAGCCGTTGCGCAGCAAGGCATCGAAGTACTCGATGGTGCGGAGCAGACCCGTCTCCAACGAGGCCACAGGGTCCCAGCCCAAGGCCTCCTGCGCCAGGGAGATGTCGGGCCGGCGTTGCTTGGGGTCATCGCTGGGTAGGGGCTTGAACACCAGGCGGGAACGTGAACCGGTGAGCCCCAGGATCCTCTGCGCCAGGTCACGAATGCTGATCTCGTGCGGGTTGCCCAGGTTGACCGGACCGGTGAAGCCCTCTGCGGTCGCCATCAGCCGCACACAACCCTCGATCAGGTCGTCCACATAGCAGAAGGACCGCGTCTGCAGTCCTTCCCCGTAGATGCTGATGGGGTCGCCCTGCAAGGCCTGGACGATGAAGGTCGACACCACGCGCCCGTCGGCAGCGTTCATGCGCGGGCCGAAGGTGTTGAAGATCCGCGCCACTTTGATGTCGACGCCGTACTTCCGTCGATATTCGAAGAACAAGGTCTCCCCACAACGCTTGCCCTCGTCGTAGCAGGCCCGCGTGCCGATGGGGTTCACGTGGCCCCAGTAGGTTTCCTTCTGTGGATGCTCGGCGGGATCCCCGTAGACCTCGCTCGTCGAAGCCTGCAAGATCCGGGCGCCCACATGGTGGGCCAGGTCCAAGGCGTGGAGCGTGCCGAGAACGGAGGTCTTGATGGTCTCGACAGGATCGTGCTGGTAGTGCACGGGCGAAGCCGGGCAAGCGAGGTTGTAGATCTCGTCCACCTGGTAGCGGAAGGGCAGGTTCACATCATGGCGGATCAGCTCGAAGGAGCGCTGGTCCATGAGTTCCTGGACGTTCTCCTTCCGGCCGGTGAAGAAATTGTCGAGACAGAGGACCTCGCTGCCGAGATCGAGCAGGCGCTGGCAGAGGTGGGAGCCGAGAAAACCGGCTCCGCCGGTCACGAGAACGCGGTTCGGGTGCAGACGGACCATGCTTCCATGCGCTCCGAAATGAGAAATCGCCGGCTTCCGGATTGAGAAGGCCGTGCGGCATGGGAGACTGCGAGGGGCGCGGCGTGGGAATCGTTGCACGCCGACTGGCCCTTGGGGCCCGTCCTGTTCCCAGTGCTTCCCTGCTCGGGGTCCGCACAATGGCTGTGAAGAAGTATAGCGGCAAGAGCAGCGGCCCAGCCAACGCCGGGCCGCTGCTGCGTTCGCAGGGCGAAAAGATGGGTGTCACCCCGCAGTCCGAGACCTGGAGGTCGGTACGGCGGGGCAATTGGCGCAAAACTGCGCCGTTTACTTGACCATCACCATCCGCTTGCGGCCGGTGAAGGTGCCGGCCTGGATCTCGCAGATGTAGACCCCCGAGGGGACCAGCCGCCCGCGAGCATCCGTGCCGCGCCAGACGGCCTGCTGCCGTCCCGCCGGCATCCACTGGTCGAGGAGCTGGGTCACCAGTCTCCCCTTGGCGTCGTAGACCACGAGCCGCACCTGGGCCTCCACGGGCAGATCGAACTCGATGCGCGTCATCGGATTGAAGGGGTTCGGGACGTTCTGGCGCAGCGCGTACACCTTCGGGATCTCCTGCCCCGCCATGTCGGTGGGGCCGGCGCCGATGGAGAACGTGCCGTCGCTCGTGTCGTACCCGAGCACGCCCTCCGTGTCGTAGACGAAGACTCGGACGCGCGCATTCTGAGTCGCCGTCGTCGGCACGCTCCAGGTGCACGAAGTTCCCGTCACCCCCACCGCGAGGACGCTCCACGACGCGCCGTCGTCCAAGCTGAAGTAGAGATCCGCCTGGCTCACGTGCCAGTCGCGCGGGTTCTCCCAGGTCACCGTGAAGGAGCTCCCGGCGGCGAGCGTCTCGCCGCCGTTGGGCGCGTGCAGCCGCGGCCGGATGATGCGGACGAACTCGGAACCCCAGAACCAGTTGGTGTCCCGGACCTCGCCGGCCACCCGCAAGAGCACCGCTTCGCCCTCCGGCAGGATCGCCTCCACCGCCGCCCGCGGGAACTTGAAGGTGCAATCCGGGATGCCGTTGTTGTTGAAGTCCGAGTGGGTCTCGTAGTTCTCGGTGTCGGCCGGCACCGTGCCGTTGAGCGTCACGGTCTCGATCACCACGTCCCCCGGGGCGTATCCCGGCGGCAGCTCCACGTGCGCCGTCACCCAGTTGCCGTTCGACTGCGGATTGATCGCGTTGGGGTCGATGTCCGCCACGACGGCCTCGATCTCCCCGACGTGGAAGAGGACGGGGACACTGAGCGACGGATGGTACGGGTCGTTGCTCGAGACGACGATGGTGCCGCTGTGGTCGCCCGCCTCCAGCTCCGCCGCATCCAGCGTGACCGTGAGATCCATGCACTGGCCGGCAGGAACCACGCCATGGTCCGGCGAGAGGCTGAACCAGGGCGGCACGACGGCGATGCGTACGGCCAGGTTGTCGTGCACGTAGCTGGTGTTGAAAGCGATGGTGAGACCGTCGTCCCGGGTGTCGTTCTGGAAGCCTATGGTGTTCAAGGGATAGCCGTCGAGCATGGTCAGGTACTGGTACAGGATGTTGCCATCCGGAGTGAGCACGATCTCGAAACTGAACGGCCCCTCGCCGCTCAGGTGCCGGACGTGCTCGTATTGCACCACCAGCCGGGTGCCATCGCTGTGCCAGTAGACGTTTCCCTCCGTCGGGTTCACCGCCAGGTCGCTCCAGAAAGCGGCCAGCATGTTCTCCGGGGCGTTGGTGCTCGGGAGCGGCTGGTTGGAGAACTGCGCCGACGGCGAAGTGAAGCTGATGAAGCCGTTGGAGCAGATGCGGAACTGCGTGTAGGTGATGCCGTAGTAGGAAAACCCGAAGCCGATGGGGAAGGGACCCCGGTTGGAGTCGTCCACCGGAGAGAGGAACACCGGCGTGCCGGTGCGGCTGACGTCGATCCACTGGAAAGCGGGACCGGCGGGGTCGTCGCTGTCGATCCAGCGGTAACCGAAGACATCGGGTCCGCCGCTGTTCTGGAGCACCGGGGCGCCGCGGCGCGGATCCGGTTCGCCCTTCGCGAGCTCCACGTGCTCGACCGGCACGAAAGTCGAGGCGGTGACCGCGACGAAGGGCGGGGCGGCAAGCACGGCGGAGGCCGGGGCGCCGAGCGCGAGGCGGGTCGCTCGTGGTGAGGCGAGCTTCATGGCCCCCGCGGCATCCAGCCCCGGCAGCGCCACGGTCGACGCCGGGCTGCTCAGGCTCACCTGCACGCTGGTCCCGAAGACCAGATCGCTGCCCCCGTTGTTGCAGATGCGCAACGTCTTCGTCTTCTGTCCTCCCGGGGCTGCCGCGGCGGTGAGCGTCGCCGGGGTGACCGAGAGCTGCGGCGGTACGACTCCAGTGCCCGTGAGCTCCACCACGACGATGGGCTCGTCCGGGTCGCTGGAAGCCAAGGCGAGTTGCGTGTTCCGCACCGTTCCGACCGTGGGAGCGAAGGTCACGGTGACCGTGGCGCTGGCATGGGGTTGGAGGACGTAGGCCGTGGGACTGGCGCTGTAGTCGGGCAGTCCGAGCATCGTCCCCGTCACCGTGAGCACATCGGTCCCGGCGTTGGTGACCGTGAGCGTCCGTTGTGCGTCGAAGCCCAGGAAGACACTGCCGAAGTCCAGGGCGAGGGGTCCCACTGTGATGTCCTCGACGCCGGTGACGTGCAGATGCGCCGGCACGCGTACCTCGGACTCGTCCGGATCGTTGTTCGTCACCACGATGTGGGCCTCGTAGTCGCCACCGAGCAGTTCGGCGGCGTCGAAGGTGATCTGCACCTGGACGCTGCCACCGGGGGGCACGGTGCCGGACTCGACGCCGGAGGAGAGCCAAGCCGGGATCGTGAGCGCGGTGATCTCGTTGGTGAACAGCTCGATGGCATCGAGCTTGCCGTCCGAATCCCGGTCCCGGTCGTTCTCCACCGGCATGAAGGTGTTGACGATGGCGTTGTGTGCGGCGGACACGAGCAGCGCCCCCTCGCCCAAGGTGGCCGCGGGAGTAAAGCCGGCCACGGTCTGCGAGGAACCGAGGGCGTTCACCCGGTCGCCGTCGTCGTTGTAGAAGTCGGTCAGCTGGGTGAAGTCAGGGACCGACTCGGGACTGGTGAAGAGGGGATGGCCGGGATCCCAGCGGTAGACGGGCAAGGGAGTGAAGAAATCACCGACCCACTGCAAGCCCAAGTGGGCCCAGAGAGGTTCGGCGCTCACCCCATCGAGGTTCCAGGTGGTGATCAGAACCTTGCCGCCGGCAGCGAGGTGGGCGTCGATGTCGTCCCACACGGGGCCGAGGCTGAAGTTGTAGTTGTCGACGATGACGAGATCCCAGGAGCCGCTGGCGAGGGCGATTTCGAAGCCGGCGGGATCATTGTAATAGGCGGTGTAGGAGAGACCGAGACCCTGCAGGGCTTGGTCCATGTAGTGGCTCCCGCCGCTGTGCCGGTAGTCGTCCGCATAGAGCAGGATGCGCTCCGCCGCCAAACCATAGGTGCGGAACTCCGCCGGGGGCGCCGTGCCTCCTGGCGCATTCGGCTCCGCTTGGAGGCGAGGCAGCACTGGCACCGCACTCATTTCGCCCCGGGCGATCGGCAGCGGTGCCACCGTCGCCGGAGCGCCGCGCGTCTTCCCGGCCGCCGCCGTCGTCGCTGACGGCGCCGACAGGTACTCGAAGCCGATCTGGTACTCGAGCGTGCTCGCGCCTTGGTTGGCGATGGTGAGCGTGCGCGTGGCTGTCTGCCCGGTGAGCAGGTCAGCGCTCAAGGAAGGGGGAGAAACGGCGATATCCGGCGGCAGGAGACCTTGGCCTTGCAGTGCGACGCTCAACTGGCCTTCGTCCGGATCATTGCTCGCCAGCGTGAGCGTCGCCTGGATCACCCCGGCGCTACTGGGAGCGAAGGTGAGCTGCAGCGTCCGGCTCCCGAACGGCGCCAGGTCGAAGCTCGAGATCGCCACGCTGAAGTCGCCATGGTTCACCGCCGCGCCGGTCACGTGGAGCACGTCGGTGCCGGGATTGGAAACCACGAGGTCCCGGGTGACCTGGGTACCGAGGAAGGTCGAGCCGAAGTCGAGGGCGGAGGCGCCGAGCGCGATGTCCGGGACTCCGGTGACTTGCAGGTGCACCGGGACGCGGCTCTCGTGGTGCGCCGGATCGTTGCTGCGGACGAGGAGGTTCCCCTCGTAGCCGCCGCCGAGGAGGCCGGTGGCGTCGAAGGTCGCCGCCAGCTGCACGCTGCCTCCCGCGGGCACCACGCCCGTGGCCGGCGACACGCTGAGCCACGGAGGCAAGGCGGCGATGCGCACCGCCAGGTTGTCGTGCACGTAGCTGGTGTTGAAAGCGACGGTGAGACCATCGTTCCTGGCATCGTTCTGGAAGCCAACGGTGTTGGAGGGGTAGCCGTCGCCCACGGACAGGTACTGGTAGACGATGCTGCCGTTCGGGTAGAGGACGATCTCGAAGCTGTAGGGTCCGTCGCCTCCGAGGTGCCGGACGTTCTCGTATTGCACCACCAGCCGGGTGCCGTCGCTGTGCCAGTAGACGTTGCCATCCGCCGGGATCACCGCCAGATCGCTCCAGAAGGCAGCCAACATGTTCTCCGGGGCGAAGAGGTTCGGCAGCGGCTGGTTGGAGTACTGCGCCGACGACGAGGTGAAGCTGATGAAGCCGTTGGAGCAGACACGGAAGTCGGTGTAGGTGTTGCCGTAATAGGAAAACGCGAAGCCGATGGGGAAGGGACCCATGTTGGAGTCGTCCACCGGGGAGGAGAACACCGGGGTGCCGGTGCTGCTGACATCGATCCACTGGAAGTCAGGGCCGGCGGGGTCGTCGCTGTCGATCCAGCGGTAGCCGAAGCCGTCGGGTCCGCCGGTGTTCTGCAGAACCGGAGCGCCGATGCGCGGATCCGGCTCGCCCTTCGCGAGCTCCAGGTGCGCGTTCTCCACCGACGAGACATGGGTCTCGGGGCTGGCGCTGAACTCCAGATCGCTGCCGCCGGTGTTGGAGAGGGTGACGAACTGGGTCTCGCTCGCGCCACTGAGCAGGTTCGCCGACAGGCTCGTCGGCAGGAGGGTCGCCACCGGCGGCACCAGCCCGGTGCCGGCGAGGGTGACGAGGACGAGCGGTTCGTCCGGGTCGCTGGAGGCGAAGGCAAGCTGGGTGTTCCGCACCGCCGCGAGGGTGGGGGTGAAGGTCACGTTGATCGTCCTGCTGGCGTGGGGCTGCAGGACATAGCTCGACGCCGACAGGTGGTAGTCGGTCAGACCGACGAAAGTGCCCGAGACGGTGAGCACGTCGGTGCCGGCGTTGGTGACCGTGAGCGTCCGTTGCGCGCTGTAGCCCAGGAAGACGTTGCCGAAGTCGAGGGCGAGCGGTTGCACCTCGATGTCTTCCACGCCGGTGACGTGCAGGTGCGCCGGCACCTGCACCGGCGATTCGTCCGGATCATTGCTCGTCACCGTGATCCGCGCGTCGTAGTCGCCGCCGAACAGATCGGTAGCGTCGAAGGTGATTTGGATGTCGACACTGCCGCCAGGGGGCACGGTGCCGGCTTCGACGTTGGCCGACAGCCAAGCCGGAACCGAGAGGGCGCTGATCTCGTTGGTGAACAGCTCGACCGCATCGAGCTTGCCGTCCGCGTCGCGGTCGCTCGTGCTCTCCACCGGCATGAAGGTGTTGACGATGGCGTTCCGCGCCGCGGTGAAGAGGAGCGCTCCTTGGCCCGCGGTGGCCGTCGGGGTGAAGCCGGCAACGAGCTGGGAAGAACCGACGGCGTTCACCCGGTCGCCGTCGTCGGTGTAGAAGTCGTTCAGCTGGGTGAAGTCGGGGACGGACTCGGGCCTCGTGAAGAGCGAATGACCGGGATCCCAGCGGAAGACCGGCATGGCGGAGAAGAGGTCGCTGACCACCTGCAAGCCCAGGTGGGCCCAGAGCGGTTCGCCGCTCACCGCATCGAGATTCCAGGTGGTGATGAGCGCCTTGCCGCCGGCCGCGATGTGGGCGTCGATGTCGTCCCACACCGGGCCGAGGCCGAAGCTGTAGTTGTCGACGATGACGAGATCCCAGGAGCCGCTGGCGAGAGCGAGCTCGAAGCCGCCCGGATCATTGTAATAGGCGGTGTAGGAGAGACCGAGGGCCTGCAAGGCCTGGTCGACGTAGTGGCTCCCGGCGCTGTGCCGGTAGTCGTCGGCGTACACCAGAATGTTCTCCGCCGCCACGCCGTAGGTGCGGAGCTCGGCGGCGGTAGCAGGCGGGAGCGAACCAGCGAAGTTCCGGTTCGTTGGCGGCGGCCCCTGACGTTTCTCCTGCCGTACCAGCTCGGAAGCCAGGCGCGGTTCCTGATCTCCCAGACCGGAGCCCGCGAGCCGTGCCGGTCCCACCGGCGTCTTGGGGACGGACGTCGCCCCGGCCGTCGCCGACAGGAACTCGAAGGCGAGCTGGAAGTCCAGGTTGCTCACCCCTTGGTTGGCGATGGTGAGCGTGCGCGTCGCCGTCTGACCCGAGAGCAGATCGGCGCTCAAGGAAGCCGGAGATACGGCGATGTCCGGGGGCAGGAGCCCTTCGCCCTGCAGCGCCACGCTCACCTGACCTTCGTCCGGATCGTTGCTGGTGAGCGTGAGCGTCCCCTGGATCACCGCGGCACTGCTGGGGGCGAAGCGGACGTGGAGGGTCCGGGCGCCGAAGGGTGCCAGGTCGAAACTCGAGACATCGGTGCTGAAGTCGGCGTGGTCGGCGGCGACGCTGGTCACGTGCAGCACGTCGGTGCCGGGATTGGAAACCACGAGGTCGCGGAGGACCTGGCCGCCGACGAAAGGCGAGCCGAAGTCGAGGGCACTGGCGCTGACCGCGATGTCCGGCGCGCCGGTGACCTGGAGCTGCACGGGAATACGCAAGTCCGGCTCGTCGGCGTCGTTGCTCAGCACATGGATCTCCGCCTCGTAGGCGCCCCCGAGGAGAGAAGCGGCGTCGATCGTCACGTCGAGCACGGTGCTTCCCGGCGCCACCACGGTCCCGGAGGCCGGCGCCACGGTCACCCACTGCGGCACGCTGGCGATCCGCACCGCCAGGTTGTCGTGCACGTAGGGGGCGTTGAACACCACCTGCAGGCCGTCGCTGCCGTTGCCGTTCTGGATGCCGATGGTGGCGCTGGTGCGTGGCTCTCCCATCGACAGGTATTGATAGAGGATGCTGCCGTTCGGGCTCAGGATGGCCTGGAAGGTGTAGGGGCCGCCGCTTCCGTAGTGCTGGACACCCTGCCACTGGACGATGAGACGTGAGCCGTCGTTCCGCCAGTACACCGTCCCGGGGCTCAGGATCAGGTCGTCCCAGAAGGCGGCGATCAGGTGCGGGGGGGCCCCCGGTGTCGGCAAGGGCTGGTTGCCGTAGGAGGCGTCCGCTTCGGACAGGCTGATGATGCCGTTCGAGGTGACGAAGAACTCGGTGAACTCGCCACCGTAGAACGGGAACGAGAAGCCGAGGGGGAAGGGACCGGCTGTCACATCGTCGCCAGCCGAAAGCGCCACGCTCCCGGTGGCGGAGATGTCCGCCCAGGCGAAGCCCGGTCCGCCCGGTTCGTCGCTGTCCACCCAGCGGTAGCCGAAGCCATCCGGGCCGCCGGAGCCGGCGAGAATCGGGGCGCCCGCCCGCGGGTCGACCTCGTCTTTGCCGAGAACCAAGGACTGCTGGATCGCCACGGGGGAGGTGACGAGGGCCGGATTCGGGATGACGAAATCGAGCGTTCCTTCCCCGAGGTTGTGGAGCGTGAGCCTCTGCGTCGAGGACGCGCCGGTGAGCAGGGCCTCGGCGAGCGCCGTGGGCTGGACGTCGATCTCCGGGGGCCCGAGGGTGGTTCCGGAGACGATGTTCGAGATCTCCGAGGGGTTGCCGAACTCGTCGAGAACTTTGACCGCGAAGTAGTAGGGGGTATTGAAAGCGAGGCCCCGCACCTGCATCTCCTCCGCCGTTCCTGGAGGACCCGGGTCCGGTTCGCCGCTCGCCGGCGTCGCGGTGTCGAAGTTGGCAGCGGTGATGGGGAAGGTGGCGTAACGCAGCTCGTAGCGGCTCGCGGTGCCGCTCGTGCCATCGTCCCCCGTCGCGCTCCAATGCAGCACCAGCCAGTTCGAGCCCGCTTGCCCCACCGCCAGGTCGGAGACGGGGCCGGGCGGAGTGCTGTCGGGTTCCGCGATCGCCCCGAAGGCGTTGAGCCGTCCACCGGTCAGGACTCTGCCGGCGAGACCCGGCACCGGGTCGGTGCGGATGAGGAGCAAGGCCTTGGCCTGCGGCGCGCCGATACCGGGAAAGCGCCCGCAGATGAGCGCCAGCACTCCCGAGACGTGGGGCGTGGCCATGGAGGTGCCGCTAAAGTGCCCGTAGCTGTTTCCCGGGAGGGTGCTCAGGATGTCCACGCCGGGCGCGCCGAGATCTACTGTCGTCGCCCCGTAGCTGGAGAAGCCGGCGAGGGCGTCGTTGTGATCCGTGGCGGCGACGGAAACGACGTTCGGCAAGTCGTAACCTGACGGGTAGTGGGGGAACGCGTCGTTGTCGGAGCCGGAGTTGCCGGCGGCGGCGACGAAGAGGATGCCAGCGGCGTTCGCTGCCGAGATGGCCTGGAACATGGCGGCCGAAAACGGACCGCCACCCCAGCTGTTGCTGGTGAGACGCACGCCCATCATGGTGCTGTACTGGATGGCCTCGATCAGATCGACATCGGTGGCCCCGCCGCCCGCATTGAAGGCCTTGAGCGGCATGATCCTGACCCGCCAGTTCACCCCGACGACGCCGATGCCGTTGTCGCCGACCGCGCCGACCGTGCCGGCCGTGTGGGTGCCGTGGCCGTTGTCGTCCATGGGACTGTTGTCGTTGTTGGCGAAGTCCCAGCCGCGGACGTCGTCGATGTACCCGTTGCCGTCGTCGTCGATGCCGTTGCCCGGGGTCTCGCCGGGGTTGGTGTAGATGTTCGCCGCCAGGTCCGGATGGTTGAAATCCGCCCCGGTATCGATGATCCCGACCACCACGTTCTCCGAGCCGGTGAACACGTCCCAGGCCATCTCGGCGTCGATGTCCGCGTCCGGCCGGCCGCCGGTCTGCCCGGTGTTCAGGAGCCCCCAGAGGCCGGAGAACTGCGGGTCGTTCGGGATCTCCTCCACCTGCCGGATGTAGTTGGGCTCGATGTACTCGATCTTGGCGCTGTTCTTGTAGCGCTGCACCGCCTGCTCCACGGTGAGGCCGTGCAGCCGGTGGCTCGCCGCATTCATGCGCTTCAGGTCCTTGAGCTTCGTCGCCCCCAGGTCGCCGAGGATGGCGTTCTTCTCCGCCTGTGTGGCCGTCGGCGCGAACTTGATGATGATCTCGTCTTGCACGTGAGGATGCGCGATCGGCTCGGCGCCCGACCAAGAACCCGAGAGCATCAGGAAGGCGGCGATTGCCATGGCAAGGATTCTTGCCCCGAGGGACATGGTCCGAACCTCCGGCGCTGATGGAATGACAAGCGAGAGGGCGTGGTGGCGGTTCGACCGTCGTGAGGCGACGGCGAAAGAGAATGCGGGTGCATGCACTTTCGAGGCACGCACGACGTGAACTCTCCTGTAACTGCTGCCCGGCACGCAGCACCCAGGATCCGGCTCGATGGAGAAGTCGAACCTTATTAGGCGCAAGGAGGGTCGGGCTGTCAAGGTGATTGAGCCCTGCAGATCACTTTCATGCGCCTCAGGATTTCATTGTCGTTCGCAGCGCATCTCGGCGCGAGAAGCGGTTTGTCCGTAGCTTTCCCGAGGCGTCTTGGGGGGCCTTGTGCCGGCGCGGAAGGCTGCTAGAATGGCGCCGTTCGCTGGGGGTGCCCGGAGCGCGGGCTGAGACAATACCCCTGGAACCTGAACCGGTTCGTACCGGCGTAGGGAAGCGGACCGCACGGACTTTCTTCGGGCTCGGGCCCGATCCAGGAACGCTCGGCCGCTCTCCCGAGGCGGCCTTTTTTGTTGGCCGCGAGACAGGAGGAGTGGGACATGACGCAGCTCGAAGCCGCCCGGCAGGGCAAGGTGACGGCGGAAATGCGCCGCGTCGCGCTGCGCGAGAACGTGACGCCAGAGTTCATTCGCGACGAAGTGGCCCGGGGACGCCTGGTGATTCCCGCCAACGTGAGGCACCTGGCAGGGTCCGGCGGCTCCGAGCCGCGACCCGCAACGAGCGACGGAGCGCCTCGGCCCGGGGCGGAGGAGCTGCCCTTTCACGGTTTGGCCTATCCGGAAACGGGCCTGGGTCATCCCGGCGCTGCGGAGGAGGCTCGCTTCTGGGTCAATCAGACGGTGTCGCAGCGGGCCGCCGAGCTCGCCACACCCGGATTCATGGTGGGGCAGCGCGCTCCCAAGCGGCTCGACCCCATCGGCATCGGCCGCATGATCACGACCAAGATCAACGCCAACATCGGCGCCTCGCCGGTCACGAGCAGCACCGGTGAAGAGGTGGAGAAACTGCGCTGGGCGCAGAAGTTCGGCGCCGACACGGTGATGGACCTCTCCACCGGCGGCGACCTCGATGCCTGCCGCCAGGCGATCATCGATCACAGCACCGTGCCCATCGGCACGGTGCCCATTTACTCGATGATCGTGAACAAACGCCTCGAGGACCTCACCTACGACGACATCCTGGACACGGTGGAAGCCCAGGCCCGGCAAGGGGTGGACTACTTCACCATCCACGCGGGTGTGCTCAAGCAGCACCTGTACCTCATCTCGCGCCGGGTCACGGGCCTCGTCTCCCGCGGCGGCTCGCTCCTCGCCAAGTGGATGATCCACCACGGCAAGCAGAACCCCATGTACGAGATGTTCGACGAGATCTCCGCCATCATGCGGGAGTACGACGTCACCTACTCGCTCGGCGACGGCGTGCGCCCCGGCTGCACCCACGACGCCGGCGACGCCGCCCAGATCGCCGAGCTCGAGGTCTTGGGCGAGCTCGTGCAGCGGGCCCGGGCGCTCGGCGTGCAGGTGATGGTGGAGGGGCCCGGGCACGTGCCGCTGCACGAGATCGCCTGGAACATGCAGATCCAGCAGAAGGTCTGCGACGACGCGCCGTTCTACGTTCTCGGGCCGCTGGTCACCGACGTCTTCCCGGGCTACGACCACATCACCAGCTGCATCGGCGCCACCGAGGCGGCGCGGGCCGGCGCCGCCATGCTCTGCTACGTGACGCCGAAGGAGCACGTGGGCCTGCCGAAGGCGCAGGACGTGCGCGAGGGCTGCATCGCCTACAAGATCGCCGCCCACGCGGGGGACATCGCCCGGGGCATCCAGGGCGCGCGGGCGTGGGACGACGACATGTCGCGGGCGCGGGCGGCGCTCAACTGGCCCAAGCAGTTCGAGCTGGCTTTCGATGGCGACACGGCGCGGGCCTTCCACGACGAGGACCTCGACGTGGACACGGACTTCTGCGCCATGTGCGGCCACGATTGGTGCAGCATGCGGATCAGCAAGGAGATCGAGAGCTTCGCCAGCGGCAAGGATCCGGAGTTCCAACCGGAACGGCGCAGCGCCAAGTCGCCGGGCCTGAGCGAGGAGGCGCGCCACGTCCTCGAGCGGCGCGGCGTCAAGCACGCTTGCCACTCGGACGAGGTCCCGGACGCGGAACAAGCACGCGAGGCGCAGCAACGTCTCCTGGTGGTGGGCGGCGTCACTGCCCCTGCCCGACCGGAGTCGGCTTGAGACCTGGCCAGAGCGCGAAGCTCGGGCCTCGCGGTGCAGATGAGGAAGGTCGCGACGCCCACGGTCAAGCCGGAGCAGCGCGCACGGTGCCGGCAAGTTGACGCGCAGGTTCATCCTGGGTATCGTTTCGCCACACGCCAGTTGATGCGGCCGACATCGTCGGACGGGAATCTGCCCGTGTCCCACGCTGGAGGCGCGGATTCCAGATGAGGTGCGGACGAGAGGGAGGAGAATAGATGACGAAGACCGACATTTTCTCGCTGAACGCGGACTTGTTGCGGCATGTGCATGAACGGGCACCGCAATACGACCGGGAGAACCGTTTCTTTCAAGAGGACTACCAAGAGCTTCGCGATGCCGGCTACTTGCTGATGAGCGTGCCGCGCGAGTTCGGCGGCTACGGCATGTCCCTAGCCGAGGTAGCGCGCGTGGCGCGACAGCTCGCCTACCACGCCCCGGCGACGGCATTAGGACTCAATATGCATCACTATTGGGTGGGGCTCGTGGCGGACCTCTGGCGTGCTGGCGACAAGTCGCTGCAATGGATCCTCGAGGAGGCCGGAAAAGGAGCGGTCTTTGCCGCCGGCCATGCTGAATCGGGTAACGACCTGCCGCTGCTTCTTTCCACGACCACGGCCGAGCGTGTCGAGGGTGGCTACCGCTTCAACGGGCGCAAGTCGTTCGGTAGTCTGACGCCCGTGTGGACATTCCTCGGCCTTCACGGCATGGATGCAAAGGATCCCAAGGCGCCCAAGATCGTGCACGCCTTCATGCCGCGCGACACGAAGGGGATCTCCATCAAGGAAACCTGGGATGTGATGGGGATGCGTGCAACGCGCAGCGACGACACAGTTCTCGAGAACGTCTTCATTCCCGATCGGTATATTGGGCGTGTCGTCCCGGCCGGTGCCGCGGGCATTGATGCCTTCGTTCTCGGCATCTTTGCCTGGGCGCTCATCAACTTCGGAAACATCTACTACGGTCTGGCGACGCGCATGCGCGACATCGTTGTCGAGATGCTCAAGGAGAAGAAGTCTCTGGGAGTATCGCGGAGCATGGCCTATCATCCGATCGTCCAGTATGGATTGGCGGAGATCGTTCTGCTGCTCGAGAGCGTGTTACCACAGCTCGAAAGTGTGGCCAAAGACTGGTCCAACGCCCAAGAGCGAGGTCCGGAATTCGCGCTGCGCATTGTAGCGGCGAAATACAACGCCGTGGAGGCCGGCTTCCGTTGTGCCGATCGTGCCCTCGATCTCTCGGGCGGCTTCGGCATGTTCAAGAAGAGCGAGCTCGAGCGCCTCTTCCGCGATGCGCGGGCCGGCCGTTTCCACCCGGCGAATTGGACCCTGTCGCACGAGCTCGTCGCAAAGATGACGCTTGGTATCGATCCGGACGAACAGCCGCGCTGGGGATGAGGAAGGTCACGAGACGAACGAGAAGAGCCGGATTCGAGAGCGGCGTCGCTGCCCCGGCCCGACCGGAGTCGGGCTCTACACACTAGCGTTCCGCGGAGCTGGAGCCGGGCGGCCCTTGGTGCGGACGCGGCGCGCCCGCCGCCAGGCTCCGGGCGATTCGCCCACCATGCGCTTGAACGCCCGCGAGAAGCTCGATGCCCGCATCGGCCTTTTCCCGTAGACGCAAGCGCCGAACGCAGGAAACGGGGTCTACTCGTATCGCAACGACTCGATGGGATCCTTGCTCGCCGCCTGTTGCGCCGGGTAGAGCCCGAAGATCACGCCGACGGAAACCGAAATCCCGAACGAGATCAGCACCGCCGCTGCAGAAACCACGGTCTCCCAGCGGGCGAGCATGTTGATGGCGACCGCCATCCCGGCACCGAGGAGGATGCCGATGACACCCCCGCCCCCGGAGATCAGCAGGGTCTCGTTCAAGAACTGCACGAGGATGTCCCGCTCGGAAGCGCCAATCGCGCGTCGGATGCCGATCTCCCGGGTACGTTCGGTGACGCTCGCCAGCATGATGTTCATGATTCCGATGCCGCCCACCAACAAGGAGAGGGCGGCAATGGAACCCATCACGATGTTGAAGATACGCTGCGTACGCTGACTCTGAGCCAACAACTCATTCGGGACGATGACCTCGTAGTCTTTCACACCACGATGCGCAGGCTCCAGGATGCGAGCGATGACCCACGACGATGGCACCACCTCGTGCGCCTCGTGCACCTGCACCGCGATTTCTTCGATTCGATCTGGCCCCTTCGGATTCGAAAACCGCTTCAACGAAGCGGTCACGGGGATGTACACATCGCGATTCATATTGCGCAGCTCGATCACACCACCCGTACTGACGTTTTTCCGCTGCATGACACCGACCACCGTGAACGGCTCCTCGCCGAGGCGTACTTCCTGGAATAACGCCTCTTCCGTGCCGAACAGCTCGCGTTTGATCTCCTCGCCGAGCACGCAAACGGGGCGAGCATGCGCGAGATCCAAGCAAGTGATGAACCGGCCGCTCTGTAGTCGCGAATTCGTGAGATCGTCATATTCGTCACCGACACCGATGATCGCCGTGCCCTGGAACCTGCTGCTGCCACGAAACACTTCCACGTCCACGAACTTGAGGGGCGACAGGGTGCGCACTGTAGGTAGAGTCGCGCGAATCTGCTCGGCGTCGCGTAAGGTGAGCCCCGGCGAATTGCGGTACTCGGCTTCGTTCGCGGCGTCGCCGCTCAGCTGCACATCGTGCACCCGGATGTTGTTGGTTCCCAGCAACCGGATTTGCTCGATGGCCTGGCGCCGGGCGCCCTCACCGATCGACATCATCGCGATGACCGCTGCCACGCCGAAAATGACTCCGAGCATGGTGAGGAATGTCCGCAGTTTGTGGAGGACGAGATTCTTCACGCCCGCCCGCACCATCTCGCGGATGTCCACGCTTCCTAAGCCTCCTCGTTCCATAAGTCCTGGCCCTACGTCCGGGCGCGCACCTGCTCGATCTTATGGTCACTATCGATGCGCCCGTCCAGCATGTGGACGATACGCTGGCTCCATGCGGCCACACTCGGATCGTGAGTGACGAGGAGAATCGTCGTGCCACGCGTGTGTAGACCCTGAAGAATCTCGAGGATGCTGCGTCCTGTCTTGCTGTCGAGGTTTCCCGTGGGTTCGTCGGCTAAGACGAGCCGCGGTTGGTTCACGAGGGCACGGGCGATGGCTGTACGCTGGCATTCGCCTCCAGAAAGCTCATTGGGTCGATGCCACTGCCGTTCTCCCAAGCCCACGGCGTGCAAGAGCTCGCTCGCTCGCTCCCGGCGCTCGCTCAGGAGTACACCGGAATACACCAAGGGAAGCTCGACATTCTCGATCACGCTCAGCTGCGGGATCAGGTTGAAGCTCTGAAAGACGAAGCCAACCTTGCGGTTGCGTAGCCGCGAGAGTTCGCGATCATCGAGGGTTTGCATCTCGACCCCGTCCAGGGTGTAACGGCCGTCGCTCGGCCGGTCGAGGCAACCGAGCAGGTGCATGAGTGTGGACTTGCCTGACCCCGACGGGCCCATGATGCTCACGAACTCGCCCTGATCGACCTGCAGGTCGAGCCCGCGGAGTGCCGCAACTTCGGTTTCACCCATGCGGTACACTCGCCGCAGACCCTGCGCGTCGATCAGCATTTGCTCCCTCCTTGTGCCAGCAGGCCGAGGCGATCCCGCTCGCCATGGATCTTTCGAAACCGCGAGCCGACAGCTCCCGACGTCAAATGGGTTGAGCCAGGAGGACGCGTTCCCCCGGTTGGAGACCGGAGCGAATGACCACGAACTGATTGTTGCTACTACCACACTCCACGACGACGCGCTGTGCCTTGTGGCCACGCTTCACGTACGCTACCGTCGTGCCATGATCGTTGAAGATGGCATGAACGGGCGCGTAAGTGACCTCCGAGAACTCGCCCACCAAAATGGACACCGAGGCGGACAATCCTGGGCGCAAGCGCTCGTCGGCATTGTCGACGTCCACTTCCACCGTGAACGCCTTCACGCCGGTGCGGCTCCCCGTGGCCTTGTTCACCTTCTGTTGCGCTAGAGACCCAATGCGCACGACCTTGCCGTGGAAGACGACATCCGGTACCGCATCGAGACGAATGTCCACTGGCTGTCCGACCTTCACCTTCTCCACGTCCATCTCGTTGACCTCGGCCACGACTTGCATCGAGGTGATGTCCGGGAGCTCCATGAGTGGTTGCCCCTCGTACGGCGTCTGCCCGAGTTCGACCTTCTTGCCCTCCTCCGGTCGTCCCACAAAGGAGTGCACCACGAGTCCAGCCATCGGGGCGAAGACTGCATTGCCCTCCAGCTTGCGCTGGGTCTGCTTGAGAACGGTCTCAGCTCGCGCCATATCGGAGCGCTTCTCGTTCACCGCGGCTTCGAAGGAGCCTGTCTTCGACCGGAGTTCGAGGTACCCAAGCCTGGCCTCCTCGACCTCGCTGTCCATGGCGAACCCCTTCCGCTGCAGTTCGAGGAGCGCCTCGTATGCTTTCTTGGAATTCTCCTCCTTGTACTTCTGCGCCTGGAGTTCCGATTTGGCCTTGTCGAGCTGAGCCTCCGCAACGGCCACGAGAGACTGGCACTCCTGCACCTGGATTTCGTACTTGGCCGACTCCAGCTGCACGAGCAAGTCGCCCTTCTTCACCCATGTTCCCTCAGGCACCAGGTAGGTGATCAGTTTGTCGTTCGGGGAAGTGATGATGGCGGAGCGCTTCGCCTTGAGCTCACCCGTTTCGGTGATGTGCATGGCGAAGTCACCCTTGACAACCTCTGCCGTGGGAATGTCCAGGGCACGGCCGTTGGTGGCCACGAAGCGCCAGCTCACCACGGCAACGGCGGCTGCCAGGAGCCCCACCCGGAACCAGAGTTTCTTGTGAATCATGGCTTTACCTCGGAAATGAGACCTCGACTTCATTCGCAGCCTACGGCGCCTCCTGGATGAATCCACCCAGCAGCGCTTCGAGCCGCGCCAACTCCACATGGTGGCTGACGACTTCGTCAACCCAATCACTCTCGGCTTCGACAAGATCCTTTTGCGCATCTGTGATGTCGAGGTTCGACGCCCGTCCGAGCTGGAAGTTGACGTTCGCGAACTCCACCTTCTCTCGTGCGCCTTGCATCGTTTTTTCGATCACATCGATGCGTTCTGTAATGCGCTGCAAATTGCGCGCGGCATCGCGGACCCGCAGGACCACCTGACGCTCTCTTTCCAATAGCACCCGCTGGCTCTGCTGATGACGCAGCTGCGCGGCCTTGTAGGCGTTGCCCAACGTCTTGTTCAGGATCGGGTAGCTGAACGTCACGGTACCTTGCAGGACTCGCCCCTCGGTCCGGCGCTCCACCACTTCTCCCGGTGCAATGCTGCCACGTGCCTCGTCATAGCGCAGCCCGAGGTCCAAGCGGGGCAGACGGTCGTTTCCGGCCACGTACATCGCCAATTCGCTGCGCTCTACATCCAGGTGCGCGCGGACGATCTCCGGATTGTCCTTCAATGCCTTTTCCACCCACGGCTCCACAGCGATCGGGATCGGTTCGCGTGTGACTTGCACCGAATCCACCTGGAGTGCCGGGGTGAAAGGTACGCCGAGGATGTTCGCCAGGTTGTCGAGGGCGGCGCTGTAATCCGTCTGCGCGATGACCAAACGACTGCGGTCCTGCGCCAGGATGATCTCCGCCGACAGCACGTCGCGACGGGTGGCGAGCTTCGCCTCCACCTTGGCTTGCGAAAAGGCAAGCAGATGCTCGTCTCGCTCGATGGCGCGCTGGTTCACTTCGATCAGCTGTCGATTCCGGATCACCTCGTAGTAGGCGGTCTTGACATCGAACATGACGCGCCAAAGTTGCGATTGCAGGGCCGCCGCCGTCGCTGCCGACTCGAGGCGGGCGTCTTTGACATCCGCCGTCGCCTTGCGCCAACCCGCATCCCTGAGCATCGACTGAGTGAACGCGATGGCGCCATAGTAACCTCCGTGGAGGTCTCTGCTGCTTTCATCGAAGCCATACAGGAAGTCCAAAGAGCCACCCAGCGGCATGCGCTGCGTGAGCTTGACCAGGAGGCTGAGGTCCTCCCGCGTCTGAACGTCGCCGAGCCCCGAGGGGCTGAGGCCGAAGTCGTCGATGTCGCCTCGCGCATGGGTCCGAATCGTCTCGAGGTTGAACACGGGATACCACGTGCCCAGGGCTCCGCCCACGCCGGTTGCCACCGCATCGTGCTCCAGCTGCGCAATGGCCAACGGCAGATTGTGCGCCGTGGCAATGTCGACGCAATCCTGAAGCGACAAGGGGCCGGCGAGCCGCGCCCTGATCTCGGCGTTCTCTTCGTCCGGTGGCTGCACCGACGCTGGATCCAAAGATTGTGCTCCCACCGGTGTGACGCCGCAAAGGCACGGCCACATGCTCACGAGGATCGATGCGAGCCAGGGCGCAATCCGCTTCATCCTGCGCGCCATCCATTCCAACGTTTTCCTCAAAGTCATCTTGCTTAGAGTTGCTTCCATGAGCGTAATGCGGCCAGGGACGCGCGGCAGCGCCGCAGTGAATCCCAACTCGAGGAACCTGCCGAGTGGAAACTGCACCAATGGCGGGAGAACCACGGCTGAGGGCGAACGAAGCGGGGACGGGATGGCAAGCTAGGACCCCTTCCGAGGCGCGTCGACGAAGAGCGTCTGAGGCGGACACCACAGGAGTATAGGATCCTCGATGCAGCCAGAGTGTCACGGGTCGGTCGCACGCTCGTACCAGTTCTGTAAAAAGGCATCCTCGTTCTTCATACTCCCAGCAGGGTGCACAGCCCCTCGAGTCGCCTCGCGTTGGCTGCCCAGGTCCGTTCACACAGGACCCAGTCGCGAGCCCGCACTGCCTGCGCCCGGCCCGAATCCGGGTCGTCCAAGACCCGGCGCAGCTCGGAAGCAAGGGAGTCGACGTCGTCAGGCACCGTGCCGGCATACGCGGAGCGTAGGGTTAACCGCACACAGTGCATGTCGATCGTGACCTGCTCCACTCGCTTTACTCGCTGTAAACGCCCTCGAGTGAGGAGGGGCGGTGGGTAGGACTTCCCATTGGCCAGCACTGTGCTATCTGGAGCCGGCCACGTCGCCTACGACCTGAACTGATTCGACGACACCGCGTCTCGTTGGTGGTAATGGAATCCAGGTATGCAGGGCACAGCGAAAGTGCTGTAAAGCAATCCTATCAGGGCCGTTACGGCATGGTCAAGCGGCCCCAGGCTGGCGCCCGAAAACCCACACGATTGCCTGCGCGGACTAGGGACCCTGGCCGATCAGGCGGCGGATTGCGTAGAAACTCCCAATTACAGTTCGCAATGCGACCCATCCGCCCCTGGGTCCTGGTCCCGTGCATGTCGTCGGAGGCCTACGGCGTTGACGGGCTCCCCGCCACATCGGCCCGCAGGACGTCACCCGGCTTGCCGGCATCGAGGCTGCCTCCTCCGTACTGCAGGTGCCACAGCCTGCGGTATGCATCGCTGCTCGCCATCAACTCTGCGTGGCTCCCTCGCCTGCTGACCGCGCCTGCCTCGAGGAAGACGATGTGATCCGCACTCGCCAGGATCGAGAAGCGATGCGCAATGATGAAAGTGGTGAACCCCTTGGTCAAGCGGTCGAGCGTTTTGATCTTGGCCTCTGCCAAAGCATCGAGCGCCGCTATCGGCTCATCCAGAATCAGAATGGGGCGACCTCGCAGGATCGCCCGCGCAATGTTCAGACGTTGCTTTTGACCGCCTGAGAAGTTCGTGCCTCCTTCCTCGATGAGCGTGTCGTATCCTTGCGGCAACGCCTGGATGAACTGGTGCGCTTCCGCTGCATTCGCAGCTGCTACGACCTCTTCCTCGCGGGCGTCTTCACGACCGTAGTCGATATTTTCGCGCACCGTCTTGCGAAACAAGAAGGCGTCCTGCAGGAGCACCGTGATCTGGTCGCGCAGGCTTGCCACTGTATGATAGACGCGGTGCACCGGAGCGAAGCCACCACCGACTTCCTCCAGGTAGCGCCGGTTGCAGTCCGTGCAGGTGAGCACGAACTCTGCCTCCCGCACCTTCTCGCGCAACACCTCCGGACGCGCTAGCCACAGATCCTTGGCATGCGCCGTGAAGCTGAAAGTCGACCCCGTCATCCACTTGAGGAGAAGCGCCCGTCGCAGGCCCGTGGCAGAAGTGTGCATGGTAGTGATGGATCAAACCGTTGCGTAAGACCCAACCAGCGAGAAAGCCAGCTTGGAAAACCGTTTCGTTGCCGTCCCGCTCCGGCCACGCACTAGCTTCCAGAGCAGCCAAACGCAGGGACTTGCAATAGGCGCGCGGTCGGCGCAACAGCAAGAGCACGTGTCCTAGCATCAGCTTCGGCAGCGAAACGAGCACTCGCTCCGGCACATGATAGATTGGAGCGCGCACCCCCGGGCACTGGGTTGGTGTTCCCCATCACGGCCCTTCACCAGCCTGTAGATACGCAGGTCGAGCCCGAGGCGTTCGAGCTCCACGATTTCATTGCTGACGAAGGTTTCGGAAATGCGGGGGAAGGCCTGGGAATGTAGCCGACCGTGACTGCCGCTTCTTTCATGAACGCATCCACGTTCGCAGTTCGTCCGACACCTTTCGACTTGCTCGACCCAGACCGTCCGTGTCGAGTACCTCGGAAGCAGGGCGGAGGGTGCCGTTCCTTCCCAGCGCCTGCTTTACTTTGAGCGTCATGGTCTCGGGCGAGAGATCCTCCGGACGGATCATGTCGAGCAAACCGAGCGCTTCCATGCGTGTCGTGCGCAGCAGTTGCTCGTTCACCGGGCTGCCGCGGGGAACCACGAGGGCCCGCTTCCGCAACGAAAGAATCTCGCACACCGTGTTATAGCCGCCCATCGACACCACCAGGTCCGCCGAATTCATGTAACTCAACAGGTCCGTAGTGAAATCGAGGATTCGGACCTTCTCGGGATCTGCCCGGGCCTGGAGCCATCGCCGCTCCGCGACGGGCATCTCGGGCCCGAGCACCAGAAGGCTGTGGATCTCGGGGCAGGGATCACCATTGGCTGACTTCCGCAGCCCCTCGACACTCTCCAAATAGGTTTTCATGAGCTTGTAGGCGTCGCCGCCCCCACCGCCGGTGACCAAGACGAATCGTCCTGTCTGGATGCCGAGCTCCTGGCGCACGTCGCCGCTGTCGCGGAGCTGGAAGTTCGGCATGATGTATCCGCAGTAACTCATCTTGCGCCCGATCGATTCTGGCAGCGTGTACTCCTCGACCATGTCGCACACATGGGGCGAGCCGAACACCCAGATCGCGTCGTAGTAGCGGTCGATGGCTTCGCGGAACCGCCGCTGTTGCCACATCCGGCGAACAAATGGCGCGTCGTCCAGAACGTCGCGCAGGTACAGGATCAGTTTCGACTGCGGCTTGTTCTTCTTGAACCAGCGAATGCTCTTCTCCAGCTCACCCTTGACCCCGGTAGGCACCTTATCGACGAGGACGACGTGCGGTGCGAACCACTTGAATGCCGAAAACACTAGATCCCGGCGCATACTGCGCACATCCTTGAACGGCGCGTTGATGTAGCGAGCGACGTACTGGTTGCGCGCTTGACGTAGTACGCTCGGAAGCTTGACGAAGTCCACGTGCGCCGGCATGGGGAACCGATGAGATTCGAAGTTGCCCGTAAGAACGAGGATCGAGATCTGTGGGATCTCCGCGGCGAGTTGTTCGCAGATCTTGAGCGCCCGTTGCAGGTTGCCGAGGCCGAACGTGTCGTGCGAATACACGAGCAAGCGTGTTACGCCCGAACCGGGCTCGTGGGACCTAGCATCCTCGCTGGCATGCGTTCGAGTGGATACCTGAGGATGCTGGGTGTGATCGCGCTGCCGCGCACTGCCGGAGTCGCCTGATGCCGGCTCGTCGCTAGCGTGAGAGCCAACCAAGGCCACGGGAATCCTCCGAAGCGGAGACCAGCGGTACCTTCACGGCCTCAAGAAGAACCCAAGCTCGGGTGCTCTTGTTTGTGAGACTTTGACTCTATCCTCATGATCCACCTATGTCAACGACGCCACACGGATGCTTGCAAGCAGCGCACGACCTCCTATTCCCAGGAACGTTTGTACGGTGAGATCGGACTGCGGCTCCAATACGATTGGGTGGAAATACCCAAGTTCAAGCGGCTGGATCAGGGTTGAGTCTGTGCCCTCTCTCAGACGACGGTCAGAACCTCTATATCCTGTCGCGCCACGATTCGAGCGCTCTCCTTGCTGGCGTGGGTGACTTCACTCAACTGTGGCTCCTCCTTGCCCCGCGCGAACTTTGGGATTCAAATCGAGCCGAGACCGGAGCCACGCTGAAGCGCTATGCAGAGGCGCAAGGCGATCCAGATGAAGTGATCGCAGTGGAGGCGCGCTGCACGCGTCTTCGAGACGCGCACAGGTGCTGGGATTCAGCGCTGGAGTCGCTTCGCCGTACGGGAGCAGGCGAAAGCCCTCGCTGCTACGCCTTCACCGCCGGACGGCCCTTGGTGCGGACGCGGCGCGCCCGCCGCCAGGCTCCGGGCGACTCGCCCACCATGCGCTTGAACGCCCGCGAGAAGGCCGCCTCGTTCTCGTAGCCGACCTCGAGGGCGACCTCGATCACCTTCGCATCGGTGTCGCGCAGCCACTGCGAGGCGAGCTGCATCCGCCATTGCGCCAGGTAGTGCATGGGCGGTTGCCCGATGAAGTGGGCGAAGCGCTCGTGGAGCGTCGAGCGCGAGATCGCCGCCTCGTCGCCGAGCCGCTCGAGCGTCCACGGCTCCGCGGGCCTCTCGTGCATGAGGGCCAGGGCGCGGCCGACGGCCGGGTCCCGCGTCCCCGCCAGCCACCCCGTCTGGTCCGGCGGCAGGGTGTCCAACTAGCGGCGCAGGGCTTCGACGAACAGCATCTCGCTCATGCGTTCGAGCACTGCCTCCCCTCCCGGGCGCTTGCGCTGGGATTCTTCGGCCAGCGAGCGCAGGAGCATCCCGATCAACGAGCTCCCTCCGGCGAGGTCCGGCATGCGCAGCACCCGCGGCATGGAGGCGAGGAGCGGGTTGAACGGCTTCGCGTCGCACCCCACGTAGCCGCACACCACCGTGGTCTGGCCGTCACTGCGGTGCTCGAACGGTGCGGTGGGCGTGCCGTCGTCCGAGACCCGGAGAGACCAGGGCAACTGGGGCGGCCGGGGCGAGAAGTAGATGTCGGTATCGACGCGCTTGGCGCGCATTCCCGCTGCGCTCGACAGGACGTGATGATCGCCCTGTGGAAACAGGACCATGTCGCCTTCGTTCAGGCGGACCGGCTGTTCACCCAGCACCGCGGCCCAGCACGAACCGCTCGCGATGCCGTGGAACGGCATCAGGTGCTCGACCCCCGGCATGACTGCGGGAATGATCTTGCTCGACTGTGGCGTCTCCGCGACCCAGGGATCGGCGTTCTTCAGGTAGAAGAAGAGCGCCCCGCGTAAGCGGACAGCGCGAAGCAGATCGGAAAGCGTGTCACCGCTCATCGCCAGCGCAACCGTTCAGTCGCTGGACGCCCCTATCGGCGCCCCCGGATCCGGACGAATGGCACCATCATCCCGACCTGCGGGGCGGTGTCAAGGTGGTGGCTTTTGGAATGTTGTCGTCTGTTGTCGTCTGTGGGCGTGAACCCCCGCACACAGCTCGGAAGAGTCGATCCGCCACCCACAGCAGTGCCACGCAACGGCCTCGAGGCCGTGGTGACGAAGCGACGACGAAGGGGTTTCAGCGGCCCGTTTCTCCAGGGCGCCGGCGGCCTTGTCATTGGCCGGGTCGCGAAGGCTGCATCGCCTTCAAGATCGCCGCCCATGCGGGTGACATCGCCCGGGGTATCCAGGGTGCGCGGGCGTGGGACGACGTGGACACGGACTTCTGCGCCATGTGCGGCCACGATTGGTGCAGCATGCGGAT
>DASRJW010000075.1 GCA_035649275.1 Candidatus Krumholzibacteriia bacterium | reverse complement strand
GCGAACTTTGCTACGGCTCAAGACTCGTCGTCGAAGTGTCCTGCCCCGGCCGTCGTCTTCGCCGGGCTCACCGAAACAACGGTCTTCACCCCGGGAGCGGAGGAAGGCCGTTGCTCTTGACAGAAGGTCACACCATATCAGCGATACAGCGCCTTCACTCGACTCCATGACCACGACGCCACGGCGTCAGTTGCCCGTCTGATCCAGATGCAGCGCACGAAAGGACTGGAAGCGACGGGGTTCCTACCATCCATCACCCAGAAGCCGGTAGCCTGGACCCAGTATCGCGTGCCCTGTTCTAGAGGTACGTCGATCGGGTCGGAATGGACCCAAAGAGAATCGCAACTCCCCCCGACGCCGAGCGTTTGCCAACGGATCGCGTTTCCGCCAAATGGAATACAGTTCCGGGCCGTGTCGTCGTCGAGGCGCAGTTCGATGTACAAGGGGATCGTCTCTAGAAGTGCTACCGGTCGAGCTTGTATAGAGATCTGAATCGGTCCTTGCCATGTGAGCGGTCCCCACCAGGCACGTCCCACGATCTCTGCAAACACTAGCGCTGGCCCGGGGTCGAGACAGCTGAGCATTATGGCACCCCTGCCCTCGCGACACCAAGGGCCACAAGCAAACAGTTCCGCCGGTTGTCCCTGGGCCTGCAGTGCAAGCCCAGGGATCATCAGCAGAGCGCCGATTACCGGTACAAGCGCTTGACGAGGGACCACTGAACGCTCCGAGCCTGGGCGTTGCGCTGCCGCTGCCGTCGGCAATTGCCCGTTCGCATTGGACCCAGTCTACTCCATCGTACTCGGGGATGGTTGCCCCTTCGAACACCCACCCGGCCGTCAAATCGGCGCGCCTCGACTCAGAGGACGCCCTTTGGTGCGAACAACGCCGAGCCTTCTTGACGCCCGATGGCGACCCTCCGTATATTCGCCACGTTGCCCGGATGTGGAGCGAACACCTTGCGTAAGCGCGTGCTGTCCCTCCTCTTGTGCACGTCGCTCCTCTTCGAACTCAGTGGTTGTAGCCGTAGTCGCGTCGTCACCGCCCTGCCCGAAGCCGCGCCAGACCTGACCGACGAACGGATCGTGGCGATCACGACCAAGAGCGGCGAGTACGTCCAGTTCGATAAGGTCAGCGTGGAAGGCGGGTGGGGCGATAGCTACCCCGGCGAGTCCGCCGTCGTGCGCAACGACAGCCTGTTTAGTAGCGTCAACAAAGCCCCATACAGAATCGCTCTCGCCGACGTCCAGCACCTCTGGCTCGAGGTGAAGGAATTCTCCACCGGCCGCACGATAGGTGCTGTGGTCGGGGTGGCGGCCGGTGCATTCATCCTGCTGATGATAGTGGTGCTGGCCACCTGGGAGGATCCTAACCCCGGCAGCAGCTCGTGCCCCTATGTCTATTCCTGGGATGGCAACCAGTACGTCTTCGATGCGGAACCCTATGCCGGCGCCATCAGCCGTGGCCTCGAGCGCGACGATTGGACCGAGCTGGAGAACCTGCGCGCGGTGGACAGCAGGTATCGCCTGCGCTTCGCCAACCGGATGCCCGAGACGGACTGCACCAACTCGGTGGAACTCCTGCTCCTGGACCACGCGCCCGGCCAACGTCTGGCGGTCGATGCAAGCGGTCGGTTCCATGACGTTTCCGCCACCCGCCCCCTGCTCGCGGCAACGGACGAAGCGGGGCGCGATCTTCGCGCCTGGCTCGTCGAGACGGACAAACTCATCTGGGAACCGCCTCCGGAGGCGACGAGCGCGGGTGGCGTGCGCACGGAGATCGTCATGACTTTCCCGCGCCCCGCTGGCAGCGAGCAGGCCAAGCTGGTGGCGAATGTGCAGACCGGCACCTGGGGCGCCATGATGATCCGTGAACTGCTCGATCTGCACGGCAACCAACTGCCGTGGGTCCACGCCGCCATCGATGGCGTCCCGGCACTGCAAGATTCGCTGCGAGCGTGGAACGAGCGGGAGGAGCTTTACTTGCTGAAGGTGGAGGTGGACGAGGCCGATGGCTGGCAGGTGCGCGGCTTCCTTCCTGGAGACGGTCGGGCACCGGAGAACATCGTGGTGCCGCTCGACATCCACAATGTTCAGGGAGAGACGCTGCGCCTCCGCATCCGCCCGCCCGTCGGCTTCTGGGCCCTCAACTCCTTCGCCGTGGACTACTCCCCCGCGGGCCCACCGCTCGACTTGCGCGTCGTGGCGCCGACCGAGGCGGCGGACCACCAGGGCAACGATGTCCTGCCGCAGCTGCTGACGGCGGACGACGCCTACCATGTGATGCCGGAAACCGGGAACTGGGCGAACATCGTTTTCCCTGCCCCTGCTTTGCCGCGTGGTCGAGAGCGCACCATCTTCCTCCACAGCCGCGGCTACTATCAGCTGCACCTGGACGCCGAGCATGAACCCGACACGGCGCGTCTCGAGCAGATCGCCAATGTGCCGGACGCCGCCGCCCGCTTCTCGGTGGAGCGTTTCGCGCGCTTGCGGGCGGAGCGCACACAACAGCGTTAACCAGCGACGACGACAGCACTGAGCGAGCGGTGACGAGAGCGTTGAGAGAACGGTGACGACAGCACGGAGCGAGCGGTGACCCCATGAGCACGAGGCACGTCCCCGAGACCGCCACGACAGACCGGTGGGTTCTGGTCACGGGCGGGAGCCGGGGAATCGGGCGCGCCGCCGCCCTGGAGCTGGCGCGCCGGGGCTGGAACGTGGTCCTGGGTTACCTGCGCAACGAACGCGCCGCCGAGGAAGTGGCGCAGGAGATTCGCGCCCTGGAGCGCCGCGTCCTCCTTGCGCCGCACAACGTCGCCAAGCCCGACGAATGCGCGGCGCTCGTGCACCAGGTGCGCGGCGCCAGTGCTACACTGCATGGATTGGTGCATTGCGCTGGCCTCGGCTCCCTCTCTCCCGTTCTCGACACGCGCCCGGGCAGGTGGCAGATCACCTGGGACACCCACGTGGGAGCCCTGCTGCACTTGCTCGCGGAAGCGCGCGAACTTCTCGCCCCCGGAGCTGGCGTGGTGGCGCTCTCCAGTCTCGGCGCTCGCGCGGTGCTGCCGGGCTATGCCACCATCGGCGCCATGAAAGGGGCGTTGGAGACGCTGGTGCGGTATCTCGCCGTGGAGCTCGCGGAGCAGCAAGTGCACGTGAACGCCGTCTGCGCCGGGCCGGTGGACACCGACTCGCTGCGGAGCTTCGCCTCCTTCAGCGAGATCGAAGCCGAATGCGCCCGCCGTCCCGGCCACCGCCTGGGGACGCCGGCAGACGTGGCGCCGGTCATCGCTTTTCTCTTGAGCCCGGAGTCGCGCTGGCTGTGCGGCCAGGTGATCGTCGTGGATGGAGGCTTCAGCCTGAGCTGATGCGACACTACTACCTGGATCGGATCCTCGAACTCGAGCCCGGCGTCCGCGCCCTGGGCGTGCGCTGCGTGACCCTCGGCGAGGACGCCTTCAGCGATCATTTCCCCGGCAACCCCGTCTTCCCGGGCGTCTTCGTCCTCGAAGGCCTGGCGCAGCTCGCCGGCGTCCTCTTGACCCGCAGCCTCGGCGGCGAGCGCGTCGCCCTCATGGCTTCCATCGACCGGGCGCGCTTCAGCTCCTTCGCCCGGCCCGGGGACACGGTGCACCTGCAGGTCGAGATCGAACAGTGCGACGACCGCGCGGCGCGGGTGCGCGGCGAGGCGCGCGTGCAGGAGCGGCAGATCGCGCAGACGCGGATCAGCTTCAAGCTCCTGCCGGTCGAGGGCCTCATCGCACCCGAGTACCTGCCGCTCTGGCGGCGGACGATCGCCTCCTGGTGCGGCGAGTTCCCCGAGGGCGGCGATGAGTGAAAGCGTGGTCGTCACTGGAGTGGGCGTCGTCACCCCCCTCGGCGTGGGGCTCGAAGCCTTCACCGACTCGCTCCGGCACGGCCGCTCCGGCGTCCGCCGGATCGACACCTTCGACTGTCGCCACCTGGAGACGCAGATCGCCGCCAGCGTCCCCGCGGCGTCCTTCGATCCGGCCGCCTTCGTGCGTCCTCCCAAGCTTGTGAAGCTCATGAATCGAGCCGCGCAGTTCGCCGTCGCCGCGGCGCGCATGGCCTGCGACGACGCCGGCCTCGGGCCAGACGCCGTCGACCCACTGCGCCTCGGCGTCTCGCTCGGCGCCGGCGGCATGGGTCTCCTGGACGGGGACTTGCTCGAGAGCCAGGCGCTCGCCGTGCTCGCCGCCGCCGCCGAAGGAGGTGGCGATCGCTTCGACGTGGCCGCCTTCACGCGCAGCTATCGCGAGCGCACCAACCCGCTCACCGGGCTTCGCGCCCTGCCGAATCTCGCCGCTGCGCACGTGGCGATACAACACGGAGCCAGAGGCCCGAACAGCACCGTGGCGACGGCGTGCACGGCGGGGACGCAAGCCATTGGCGACGCCGTCCGCCTGCTCCGCGACGGCCAGGTGGACGTGATGCTCGCCGGCGGCGCCGACGCGACGATCAACCCCATGGGAATCCTGGGGTTCGGGATGCTGGGCACGCTGTCGCGGCGGAACGAGGAACCAGAAGCGGCGTCGCGTCCCTTCGAGCGTTCCCGCGATGGCTTCGTCCTCGGCGAAGGCGCTGCCGTCCTAGTCCTGGAGCGCGAGTCCTTGGCCCGGGCGCGGGGCGCGCGCATCCGCGCCGAGGTCCTCGGCTACGCCGCCACCTGCGACGCCTACCGCATCACCGACGAACGCCCCGATGCGGCCGGCGCCGCCGCCGCCGTGCGCGGCTGTTTGCAGGATGCCGGGATCGGCCCCGCCGAAGTGGACTACGTCAACGCCCACGGCACGAGCACGCCGATGAACGATCGGATCGAGACCGCCGTGATGAAGGAGGTGTTCGGCGCCCGGGCGGCACAGGTGCCGATCAGCTCGACGAAATCCATGCTGGGGCACCTGCTGGCCGCGGCGGGCGCGGTGGAGATGGCCGCCTGCGTGCTCTGCCTCGAGGCCGGTTTCCTGCCGCCCACGATCAATCTGGTCGAGCCCGATCCGGAATGCGATCTCGACTACGTGCCGCATCGCGCCCGCGTGGCGCGTTTCGACACGGCGCTCAGCAACTCCTTTGGATTCGGAGGGCAGAACGCGTGCCTCCTCATCCGCCGCTACCCGGGGAATTGAGGGAAGCAGTTCGGGGCACCATCGCCGCCGTGCTGGTGCAGCCCCTGGAAAGCGTGACAGACGATGCGGCGCTCATGCGGGACCTGGGCGCCGAGTCCATCGACATGCTCGATCTCGTCTTCCGGCTGGAGGAGGTGCTGGGGAGGAAGATCCCCACAGGGCGCTGGGAAGCATACCTTCGCTCCCATTTGGTCGGACTGGATCCCACCGCGGCGATCACGACGGACTTCGTCGTCGCCTTCGTCGAGGAAGAGAAGCGGCGTCCATGATGCCGCGTCGAACTCCCTCACCGGTCGGTTCCGAGAGCCGTTCCTCAGCCCAGCACGACCTTCCCGGAGCGCGACGTGTGCCCGGCGCGGTTCATCAGCCAGTCTTGTAACCGACCAACCTGTGGTGCTAGCCTTCGTTCATGGCTGTGGAGCTGACACCCGAGTATGTGGCCACGCTCCGGCGCTTGACCGGGGCGCAGAAGCTCCGCAGCGCCGCTGCCCTCTACTGGTCTGCGCGTCGGCTCAAAGCCGCGGCCATCCGCAAGCAACATCCGGAATGGACTGAAGAGCAAGTGCAGAGCCGGGTGAGAGAGATCTTTCTGCATGCCGCCACTTGAGCCGTTCCTTGTCTTCACTCAGAAGCTGAACGATTTGGGTTTTCCCTACATGGTGAGCGGTAGTGTCGCGGCGACTTTCTACGGCGAACCGCGCCTGACCAACGACGTCGACATCATCGTCGTCATGAAGCGCCAAGATGTCCGAGCATTGGAGACGGCTTTTCCACGCGACCTGTTCTACTGCCCCCCGGCCGAGGTCATCGAACTGGAAATCACCCGAAGCCAGCGTGGTCACTTCAATCTCATCCATCACGACACAGGCTTCAAGGCCGACATCTACCTGTCAGGACAGGATGTCTTGCATGCCTGGGGTCTCGCACATGCCCGGCACGTACAGCTGGAGGATGGCGCCTTGTGGCTGGCGCCCCCCGAGTATGTGATCATCCGCAAGCTCCAGTTCTATCGTGAAGGCCAGTCGCAGAAACACCTGCGCGACATGAGCCGCATGCTGGCCAGCCTGGGTCCCGACTGGGACCGGACGCAGCTCGAAGCGATGATTCGCGAGCAGGGCTTGCAGACCGAGTGGCAGCGAGTTCTCGCCTTCGAAGGCTGACGCGTAGCGGCTCTCGCTCCTCAGCGTCTCCGAGCTCTGTGTGAGCAAAGGAGTGGGCCTGTGCTCGGCCTCGCTCCGGCGCGCGCTGGATCACGCCTGAGCCGGAGCGCCCTGAATCACGCCTGAACGGGTGCGCCTTCCACGAGCCTTTCGAACCGGGCATCGAAGCGGGGCCCGACTTCGCGCCAGTCGAACCCGGCGAGTCGCTCGCGCAACCGGGCCGAAGGCGTCAGAGAGTCCGCCGTTAATGCGGCTTCGAGCAGTCGCACCAGCTCCGCGTCGTCTCGATAGAGATGCCGGGCAGCATCCTCGCCACCGTAGAAATCCTCGTACACCAAGGCGCGCGGGGCGATGGGAAAGGCCCCGCACCAGACCGCTTCGGCCATGGCGATGCCGAAGAATTCCTGCTTCGCCGTCGACACCACGATGTCCGCCTCCCAGAGGAGGCGCGCGTATTCCGCCCGATCCTCCACGGTGCCGAAGCGACCGATCCGATGGCCCAGCTTGGCATGGGCCGCCTCGAACACCCCTGGCTGGCGCACGAAGGATTCCCCCACCACGTCCACGAGGAAGGGCACGTCGCGAGCGACGAGAACATCCAGCGCCGCGAAGAAGCGCTCCGGCGCCTTGTCGAACTCCCAGCGATGATTCCAGAGGAGGCGGCGCGGAGAGTCCGGTGTGCCCGCAGGGGAACGACGAGGGGAGCTCGCCGCCGGACGCGACCGCTCCAGCTCCTCCAGGTCGAGCCCGACGGGCAGCACTTCCGCCTTGCCGCGGATCGTTTCCACCACGCGCTGGCGATCGTAGTCGGGCAAACGAGGGAGGAAGCCCGGCAAACGGTCCAGGAACTGCCGCCGATGGAACTCCGAATTGAACGCCACCGCTTCGGCCGAAAGACAGGAGAGCACGTTGGTGAAGCCGAAGTAGGGATCGAACTCCTCGTGCGGCGACAACGGGTAGTCGAGCTGGTTTTCGTGCAGGTAATAGAGGAGCGGGACGGTGCGGAGCGCCGACGGGAGCAGCGCCCGCAGGTCCGGGACGTTGACGAAGTCGGAGCAGAGGAGCGCGTCGAAAGGACCTGCCGCTTCGAGTGCCGGCGCCAGGTGCAGCGCCGCGCCGCGGACCCGCCACTTCCACATTCGCGGCGGCAGGGTGAAGAGCTCGAGCCGGTGCCGGCTGTGCCGGGCCAGGCCTTCGAGGAAGTACCGGTGGGAGCCGCCGAAGTACGACTCGACGGCGGCGATGCGGAGCGGTCGCAACGGGGCGGTGCGACCTCGCAACGGGGCAATGCGGAGGGGCTGCAACGGAGTGTTGCCGGGCGGCACCACGCCTACGGCGCCTGGTAGTTGGGTGCTTCCTGGGTGATGGCGATGTCGTGCGGATGGCTCTCGCCGAGACCTGCGGGCGAGACGCGCACGAGACGGGTCTCGCGCCGCAGTCCTTCGATGTCGCGCACGCCGCAGTAACCCATGCCGGAGCGCAGCCCGCCCACGAGCTGGTAGACCAGATCACGCAGCGTTCCCTTGTAAGACACGCGACCCTCGACACCCTCGGCGACCAGCTTGGCGGCGTTGGTTCGACTCTGGTAATAGCGCTCGGCGCTGCCGGCCTGCATGGCACCGATGGACCCCATGCCGCGGTAGGCCTTGTAGGCGCGACCCTCGTAGAGGACGATTTCCCCCGGGCTCTCCTCGGTGCCGGCGAACAAGCTGCCGATCATGACGCAGTGCGCTCCGGAGGCGATCGCCTTGGTGATGTCGCCGGAGTAGCGGATGCCACCATCGGCGATGATCGGCGTCCCCGAGTCGGCCGCCTCCCGCGCGCAGGCGAGCACGGCGCTCACCTGCGGCATGCCGATACCGGCGACGACGCGGGTCGTGCAGATGGACCCTGGCCCCATCCCCACCTTGACGGCGTCGGCGCCGACCCGCACCAGATCGCGCACCGCTTCCGGCGTCACCACGTTGCCGGCAATGAGCTGCAGCTCCGGCCGCTGTCGCTTGATGCGTTGCACCAGATCGAGCACGTTCGCCGTGTGCCCGTGCGCCGAGTCCACGGCGATCACGTCGACCCCTGCCGAAAGCAGCCGCTCCAGCCGCTCTTCTGCGTCGGACCCCACGCCGATGGCCGCACCGACCCGCAAGCGCCCTTGCGCGTCCTTGCAGGCGTTGGGGAAGTCGAG
>DASRJW010000074.1 GCA_035649275.1 Candidatus Krumholzibacteriia bacterium | reverse complement strand
TTCCCGCAGCTGCTCCTTGAAGGCGTCCACCTTCACCCGCATGGTCGAATCCTCGGGGACATTGCTGTCGAGACCGTGCATCTCGTGGGTCCAGCGCAGCACCTTGCCCTTGTCGCTCACGATCAGGCTCAAGGCGCCGATCCACTTGCCCCGGTCACCAGCGGCACACACCAGCGTGTGGCCGATGTCCTCGTTGCCGACCTCGACGGGCTTCGTATTCACCATGGATTCGCCGCCCGTGACGATGACGTCGATGCCCTTGACCTCGTCCGCCAGCTGCTGGCTGGCCCGTGATCCCCGGTGGTCGAAAACCACGATCACGTCGGCTTTCTTGCGCACCTGAGGGACGAGCGCTCGCAGGGTCGACTCCGGGTCGGCGACGGCGAAATCGTCGGCTTCCGGGTTCACCGTCGCCAAGTTCGCGCTGTTCGCCACGCAGCCGAGGAAGCCCACCCGCACCCCCTGGTACTCCCGTACCACCGAGGGTTGGAAGAGCAGCTTGCCCGTCGACTTCTTCAGGATGTTGCTGGAAATGAGGGTGAGGCCGGCCTTCTTCGCCGTTTCCTGCAGCGTTTGCACGCCGTAGAGCAGGTCCGAAGGACCGACGCTGACCACGGCATAGCCCAGGTCGCCCATCATGCGGGCGACGAAAAGGCTCTGAAACTTCTGCGACTCGCTCTGCCCCTCGGCCCAGCCGCCACCCTCGACGACACAGACGTTCGGGTGCTCCTTACGGTATTTGCCGATGACCATTGCTCGCCGAGCAAGGCCGCCTTTGCGTCCCGAGGGTCACCCACACTCCTCGATCTCGCCCTTCGTGTCGCTGTGGTACAGGAGGACGATCTCGGTTTCCGGAGCCCGCGACTTGCCCTGGAGCTGGGCAAAGCAGGCCCACGAGAGCACGAGTAGCAGCGCGAGAAGAATCGCTCGTTTCATGACCTCGCCCTTCAGTTGCGGTTCCAGCCTCACCTCTCGCCCGCGCTCATCGGCAAGAGCGAAATCCAGGGATCCGCGCCCCGGGGCCGCGGACCCGCTGCCGCGCCTCGTCGGCTCGCTGGCGCTTCCGGCCCCGAGCGGGTCAGAAGCGCAAGAGCTCGAGCAGCGCCTGCGCCACTTGTTCGGCGGCGGGGAGCACCGCCGTCTCCAGGCTCGGCGCGAAGGGAACGAAGGAGTCGAGCGCGCCAATCCGTTTCACCGGCGCATCCAGGTACTCGAAGGCCTCGTCGGCGATGCGGGCGGCGATTTCGCCACCGAAACCGCCGGTGAGCGCCGCCTCGTGCAGGACCAGCACCTTGGACGTGCGCTTGACGCTGGCAAGCACCGCCTCCATGTCGAAGGGCATCAGGGTGCGGAGGTCAAGGACCTCCACCGAAGCACCTGCCTCGTCTTCGAGGCGCTTCGCCGCCTGCACGGCGCGGTAGACACCGCTCCCCCAAGTCACGACAGTGACATCGGCGCCAGCGCGCTCGACGCGGGCCCGCCCGAAGGGGACGAGGTAGTCCGCATCCGGCTCCAGCGCCTTCGTGTACACCTGGCGGTACAGGCCCTTGTGCTCCATGAAGAGAACCGGGTCGTCCATGCGGCACGCCGTCTTGATGAGCCCCTTGGCGTCGGCGGCATTGCTCGGGTAGGCGATGGTCCAGCCCGGCGTGTGGGCGTACAAAGCCTCGATGGACTGGGAGTGGAAGGGGCCGCCGCGGATGTAGCCGCCCACTGCGACGCGCACCACCATGGGTGTCGTCCAAGCCCCGGCGCTCCGCCAGCGGAGCGTCGGGATCTCGTTGCGCAGCTGCATGAACCCGGGCCAGATGTAGTCCCCGAACTGGATCTCCACCACGGGCTTGTAGCCGCCGATGGACATGCCGTGGGCGACGCCGACGATGCTCGCTTCGGCGAGCGGGGAGTTGCCCACCCGCTCTGGAAACAGCTCGGTCAGACCGCGGGTGACGCCGAAGACGCCGCCCTTCGGATCGGCGATGTCCTCCCCCCACATGACGATCTTGGGGTTGCGCTCCATCTCCTCCCGGAGACCGCGGTTGATCGCTTCCACCATGGTGATGGGCTTGTCGCCCAGGGCTTGCGGCTCGCGCTCGACGATCTGCAAGCTCTGGCGGCTGTAGATGTGCTCCATCACCGAGGCCGGGTTCGGTTCCGGTTGGGCGTCGGCGGCGTCGGCGGCCCCATTCACCTCGTTACGGATGCGCTCGTGCAGCGCCTCCTTCTCCGCTTCCGTCAGCAAACCGAGCTGCTGCAGCTGCAGCTCCGTGTGCCGCAACGGATCGCGCTGCCGCACCTCTTCCATCTCGTCGGCGCTCCGGTACTTCATCTGGTCGTCGGAGGACGAATGCGACTCGAGACGGACGACATGCCCCTCGACAAGGAGCGGCGTGCGGTTCCGCCGCATCTCTTCCACCAGAGGCTTGAGCGAGGTGTACATCTCGGTGAAGCGGGTGCCATCCACCTCGAGCGTGCGCAGGCGGAAGCCCCGAGCCATCTCGCTGATCCGCGCCCCGGTCTGGGTGGATTGGGGGACGCTGATGGCGTAGCCGTTGTTCTGCACCAGGAAGAGCACCGGCAGGCGCTCGCGGCAGGCCCAGTTGAGGGACTCGAAGAACTCGCCCTCGCTGGTGGCACCCTCGCCGCTCGAGACGTAGACGATCTCGTTCTTTCCCTCCGCTACGACCGCCTTCGCCATGCCCACGGCGGGGAGGAACTGCGTCCCCGTGCACGCCGTCGGCGACACCACCCGCAGCGCTCGGGAGGAGAAGTGCTCCGACATGTTGCGGCCGTTCGAGTTGGGATCGCCCTCACGGGCCAGCAACCCGAGGAAAACGTCGAGGAGCGGCATGCCGAGACCGACGACGAGAGCTTTCTCGCGATAGTAAGGGAAGAACCAGTCCTTCCCCGGCTGCAGCAGCATGGACATGCAGATCTGCAGCTTCTCGTGTCCGCGGCTGGAGGCGTGGAAGGAGCACTTGCCCGACTTCACGAAGACCTTGGTGCGCTCCTCCACGTAGTAGACGTAGAGCATCTTCTCGTACAGCGCCCGCAGCACGTCCGCCGGCACCTGGGGTGGACGGATGCCCGGTTTGCGTTCCACGCGGGCCACGACTTCGCTCATCCTGGACCTGCCTCCTCGCCGCTCCGAACCCTCTTCTGGACCGGCCTGGTTGTCGCCGGCCCTCTCGAAAACCGACCTTCCAAGTCTCTTCTCTTCGACAAAATAGTCCCTACCCGGGCTCTGGTGCAAGTGGACCCGATCACCGAGGTACGATCAGAAGTGATTGATTTCATGGACGATAGCTTCTTGAACGGAACGGAACCGCAGGGACTGGCGCAGCCCAACCACGCAAGCTCGATGCCCAGGGGAGGTCTGGACGCAGCCAGCGTGTGTGTTCGAGTTCGGGACACACCGCGAGAAGTCCGAGCAGAGTCGAGAATCGAGACCAGGCGAGAGGGTCTGCGGCCGACGTCGCCGCCACCCGGACGTTGCGACCTCGCGCGTCGAAGTGGGTGAGTGGTGCTCGCGACGGGGGTGGAATCGACCACGGCGGGAAAAAGACAAGCCGCACGAAGCGCCGCGCTGCCCCTTCGGAGTTCGCCACCGTTCCAGCTCTCCAAGCGCCCTCGCGGGCCCTGGAGCTCCTCTCTTGGGTTTCGACTGGTCTCCAGAGGTCTGCGCGCGCCGAGCTAGCAGGGTATTGGTTTCCTGCTCCCGCCCTGGCCTTGCCCGAAGGCGACCTTCGCGGTCTTCGCTCTGCCCGCTGCTGCCGGTGAGGTTGATTTCGCCGGCTTCGAACTCTCCTGGCCTTGTCTACCCTTCAGAGTTTGACCGGAACGGGCCGCTGCACCCTCAGCAGATGCAGCCCCTCCCGTGGGGTTCGTTCCCCTTCGACGCTTGCGATCGTGGCGGCCCACATTCCCGGGTTTGCCTCGCCCGGTTCGTTGCGCCCTCAGGGTTCGTCAGCCCTCTCGGCGCTTTGCTTCCGCCCCGACCTCCACGGCCTTATTTCATGCCGCGCACGTCCGTGGGGTTCACCCTTCGGAGCTTCTCCCTTCGCGGAGAGGGAACGTGCCTCTCGGCCCGCTCTTGCCCTCGTGCCGTCGGCTCGAACGGTGCGCGGCTTCCACCGCGCCCCTCGCCCGGCTGCAGGGCCTTTCTCCCTCCGGAAGTCCGTCGCGCCCTCGCCGAGAGGTCCCGGCGGGAGCGTCGCTGCTCCCTTGGGTTTCCACCTCTCCAGGGGTTTCGTCCCGTCCGCGATGGCCGGCGGCTTCCCGCTGGCCTCCTCTCCCGAGCTTGGGCTGCGAGCCCGCTCCCCAGAGTTTCGTTCACGGTCGGGCCGGTTCGTCTCCGCCGAGACCACCGCCCCTCTTGAGGTCCGTGCACCTCGTGTCGCTTCCCGCCAGTTCGCAGCCAATGTGGCCCTGGCTCATGGTTTCGCCACGGCGTTCGGGTGGCATCGCTGCTCCTCGAACACCGTTTCGGGCCGTCACCGCCGCTCCACTCAAGGCTCGCGGGATCGACTGTCGGTGCCGCGGTCGCTTCGTACGACCTGCATCCCGTGGATACCCGCATCCAGAGCGGGCCGCAAGGCCTTTCGCTCTTCTCCAGGGTCGTCTTGGGCAGGATTTCCACCGCCGCTGGAAGTGCCTCGGAGACAAACTCTTCCACTCTCTGCCTCGGTGGATAACCGGTTCCTCGGCGGTGGAAAAACCGGCACTGCCGGCGCGGGTGTTGGAGGAGCCTGTGGTTCCGAGCCAGCGGGGTGGCAGAGCGCGTGATGCTGAAGGTGATGCAGGGCGAGATCTGTCGATTCAGAGCAGATCGGAAGCGCGCTCGGCGAGTGCCGAGCGCTCGCCCTTGCTGAGGAGCACGTGCGCGGCCATCGGTTCGCCGAGGAAGCGACGCACGACGCTGTTGAAACCGCTCGACGAGGAATCGATGTAGGGATTGTCGATCTGATCGGGATCGCCGGTGAAGACGAGCTTGGTGCCTTCGCCGGCGCGCGTGACGATCGTCTTGATCTCGAGGGGCGTGAGATTCTGCGCCTCGTCCACGACGAGATACTGCCGCGACATCGTGCGGCCGCGGATGTAGGTGAGCGGCTCGACCTCGAGCAGGCTGCGTTCGACGAGTCGCTGCACCACCTGCATAGCCTCGGCGTGCACCGCGCCCGGAGGTTGCAACAAGAGGTTCAAGTTGTCGTAGATCGGCTGCATCCAGGGGTTGAGCTTCTCCTTCAGCCCGCCGGGCAGGAAGCCCAGGTCGCGCCCGACGGGAAGCGTCGGACGCGCCACGAGCACACGTGCGTAGGCGTCCTTGTCGCAGGTGCGATACAGGCCCGCGGCCAGCGCCAGCAGCGTCTTCCCCGTTCCCGCCTTACCCATGAGAGTGACCAGACTGATGCTGTCGTCCAGGAGCACATCGAGAGCGAAGTGCTGCTCCATGTTGCGCGGGCGCAGGTTGGTGAGCTCCTGGATCTCCGGATGCAACGGCTGCAGCCAGCGCGTCCCCGGCTCGACCCGCGCCAAGACGCTGCGCTTGCCTCCGTCGCGGCCGAGGAGGCGAACGTGCTGATTCGGGTGCAAACCCGGGAGGGGCATCTCGACGTTCTCGCCCCTCGAGAGCCGCTCCAGCGCTTCTGCTTCGGCCACCACTTCGGCGTGCGCCGTCTCCCCCGCCTCGAGCTCGACGCGACCGGCCTCGTAGTCTTCGGCGCAGATCGAGAGGGCGTCGGCCTTGATGCGCAGGTTGGTGTCCTTCGTCACCAGCACCACCGGTGTCCCCGGATGCTTCCGCGCCAGATCCAAAGACATCGTGAGCAGTGCGTTGTCGACGAAATTGCCGCCGCCGCTCACCCGGGCGAGCTCCAGGTCGCCGTCCAGAGCGACGCTGAGCGTGCCGCCCGCGTCGGTGGGGACGCCCTGTGCCAGATTTCCCCGCCGCCGGAAAGCATCGAGGAGTCGGGAGACGCGACGAGCATTGCTACCGAGCTCGCTCGCGTCGCGCTTGAAGTGATCGACTTCTTCGATGACGTAGATGGGGACCACCACATGGTTGTCCTGGAAGCTGAGCAGCGACTCCGGATCATGGAGGAGCACGTTGGTGTCGAGGACGAAGAACTTGCGCACCGCGAGCACTCCCACTCAACGAGCCGCCAGGGCGGCCTGCAGCTGCACACGCCGGCGCCCGTAGAGCCAGCGAATGGCCCCATCCGAAAGCACTGCCAGCGTCGTCGTCCCGAGGGTCCGCCGCACCTCGTTGCGGCCGACGCGCGGTCGCGCCCCGGGGACGAAGAGGGCCTCGTCCCGCAGCACCCGCCGCAACGTCCCTGCCGCCAAGAAGATCGGCCACAGGCAGAAGAGACGCAAGCGCACCTCGCGCCGCGGCAGGAGAAGGGTGAAGGCGACGGCGGCATCGAGCGAACGCGCCGCCAGTGCCACCAGCTCGCACACCACCTGGCGCGCCTGAGCGCGGTGGCGCGGATCGAGCAAGGCTTCGGGCGACAGGCGGTAACGCGCCGCGAGGGCCCGGGGCACGTAGCAAGCCCCGACGCGCGCATCCTCAGCCACGTCTTTGACGATGTTGGTGAGCTGCATCGCCCGGCCAAAGGTCTCGGCCAGCGACAGGAGACGGCGTTGCCTCTGCTCGTCGAGACGCGGTGAGGTCACGGCGAAGAGGCGCACCAGCATCGCCCCCACCGTCCCGGCCACGACGTGGCAGTAGCGCTCCAGGTCGGCACCGTCTTCGAGCTGCAGCGCTCCCTGCGGCGAGGCCAGCCGGCGCAAAGCGAACTCGCGCATGCCGAGGGCCATCTCCGCCACGCAGGCCTCCACGGGAGCGCGCAAGGCGGGCGGTTCGGCGGCGAAGGCGCGAAAGACCTGTTCGGCGCCGGCGCAAAGGGCGTGATCCGCACCCGCCGTCTCCAGGCCCGCGAAGGCAGAAGACCAGGCCTGCACGCGCTCCAGGACCCCGTCTTGCCAGGGGAAAAAGGTGGCGAAGTCGCGCAGCAACTCCGCCTTCCGCGCCGGATCGAGGCGACGGGAATCCTCCACCGTGTCGGCCATGCGGCAGAACAAGTAGGCTTCCAGGACGACGTCCTGGAGCGGTGCCGGCAAGACACGGATGTTGAGCGCGAAGGTGCGCGACACCCGTGGCAGCATGGCGCGGCAGTAGGAGCGGGCGTCTAGGCTGTCGTGGTCGCTGCCGGCTGCGCCGCGTGCCCCCATGCGATCCTCCTTGGCGCGCACCGGGTGGAGGGTCTGCGCCCGCACCATAGCACAGCGGCCGCGACGCGAGGCGGAGCGACGAGGAGAGGCGTGGGACGCAGAACGGAAAGCCTCAGCCTGGCGGGGCCGGCCGGCGCCTTGGAGGCGCGGCTCGACTGGCCCGAGGGCGCGCCGCGCGGCGCCGCTCTCGTCTGCCACCCACACCCTCAACACGGCGGCAGCATGCACACCAAGGCGGTGCATCGCGTCGCCCGCGCGCTGGTCAAAGCAGGATTGGTGACGCTCCGTTTCAACTTCCGCGGCGTCGGTCGGAGCGCCGGGAGCTGGAGCGGCGGCGACGGCGAGTACGAGGACGCGGCGCTGGCTCTGGAGGAGGCGTCTCGCCGGCGCGGCGGCGGCGCTCTCGTCCTCGGCGGGTTCTCCTTCGGCGCCCGCATCGCGCTCCAGCTGGGAGCGGAGCAGGGCGGAGCCCTCGATGGCACCGCGCTTTTAGGCGTAGCCCCGGCGCTGCTCCATTCTGATTTCGGCTTCCTCACCGGGACCGCAACACCGGTGCTCTTGGTCGCCGGTGACGCAGATCCCTATTGTCCGGTGCCGGCACTCGCGGCATTGCAGCAGCAGCTCGGCCAGCATGCCCGCATGACCATCCTCCCGGGCGCGGGCCATCTCTTGCTGGAAAGGCTCGACGAGCTCGAGGAGACCGTGTTGCAGTTCGTGCTCCCCCACCTCGCTCCCGGCGACACGCCACCCGCGCCGAGGACACCGGCGTAAGCAGCCAGCGCCGTCCGCCCGTGCGTCAGGACATGGCTCTCATGGTTCCAGTCAGCATGTCGGCTTGAGGAACGGCGACACCTCCACTACGATGAGTGAGAAGCGCTGTCCGAGGGAAGCGCCAGAACTCGTGCCGCAGCGAGGTGCGGCACTGTCGGGGAGATGGCGATGCAGCTCGTCGAGTGCGTACCCAATTTCAGCGAAGGTCGCGATCGAGCCGTCCTCGACGCCATTGCCACCGCGGTGACCTCGGTGGAGGGCGTGGGGCTGCTCGACGTCGATCCGGGGCAAGCGACGAACCGCACCGTTTTCACCTTCGTGGGCCCGCCGGAGCCGGTGGCGGAAGCAGCCTTCCGCGCCATCCGCACCGCCGCGGAGCGCATCGACATGCGCCGTCATCACGGCGAGCACGCCCGCCTCGGCGCTACCGATGTCTGTCCCTTCGTGCCCCTCGAGGGCACGAGCATGGAAGACTGCGTGCAGCTGGCGCGCCGTCTGGGGGAGCGCGTCGGGCGCGAGCTCGGCATCCCGGTGTACTTGTACGAGGAGGCGGCGACGCGCCCGGAGCGCCGCAATCTCGCCCACATCCGCGCCGGCGAGTACGAGGGTCTCGAAGCCAAGTTGCGCGACCCGGAATGGCAGCCCGATTGCGGCCCCGCCCGCTTCGACGCCCGCGCCGGGGCCACGGTGATCGGCGCGCGAGAGTTCCTCGTCGCCTACAACATCAACCTGAACACGCGGGACAAGAAGCTCGCCCACGACATCGCCCTCGATCTGCGCGAAGCCGGCCGCAATCAGCGCGGTCCGGACGGCAAGCCGCTCCGCGATGCGCAGGGCGAGCCGGTGAAGAAGCCGGGCCGCTTCCCTCACGTCAAGGCGGTGGGCTGGTACATCGAGGAATACGGCCGCGCGCAGATCTCCATCAATCTGACCCACCTCCAGGTGACGCCGCTGCATGCGGTCTTCGATGCCGCCGGCGAGGAAGCGGCGCGTCGCGGCCTGCGGGTGACGGGGAGCGAGATCGTCGGACTGGTGCCACGTGCGGCGCTGCTCGCGGCAGGGAAACACTACCTTCGCAAGCAGGGCCGCTCGACGGGTGTCCCCGAACGCGAGCTCGTGCACATCGCTGTCCGCTCTCTCGGCCTGGACGAGCTCGGGCCGTTCGACCCCGCCGCCAAGGTGGTGGAGTACCGGGTGCGCGATGCCGCAGCGGCGCGCCTGCAGCGGAGCAGCCTCGAAACTTTCGTCGACGAGCTCTCGAGCGACAGTGCCGTCCCAGGCGGGGGCAGCGTCGCCGCTCTCTGCGGCGCGCTCGGTGCCGCACTGGCAGCGATGGTGGCGAACCTGACCCACGCCTCGCGCCCGCCCGAACCCGCAGGTGCGGCGCTCGAAGCGCTGGCCGTCGAGGCCCAGGAGCTCAAAGCGGCCTGCCTCGCCGCGGTGGATGAGGACGCCGCCGCCTTCGCCGCCGTGCTCGCGAGCTTGCGACTGCCACGGAGCACGGGGGCGGAAATCGCGGCCCGCGACGCGGCGCGCCGGCAGGCGACCCGCGGTGCCGCCCTGGTGCCGCTGCAGGTCCTGGAGAAATCGGCACGCATCGCCGCTCTCGCGGTGGCGGCAGTGCGGAGCGGTTTGCCCGCTTCGGTTTCCGACGCGGGCGTCGCCGCGCTCTGCGCCGCTGCCGCCGCCGAGGCCGCCTACGACAACGTGGCCATCAACCTGGCGGCGCTGGAGCACCCCGACGACGCCGACTTCGTGACCGCAACCCGCGCTGCCGCCGAGCGCAGCTTGGAGGCAGCGACCTCGCAGGCAGCGGCCGCCCGCACCGCTTTGCGCCGCGCCCTCGAAACCACGCGGTGAGCCGATGCGTCTCGCCTATATCTCGGACCTGCACACCGATCTTTCCGCGCGCAACCACGACTTGCTGGGAGCGCTCGTCGAAGTAGCCCGCGCCGCGAAACCCGACGTCTTCCTCGTCGCCGGCGACCTGGCGGAGAAAAGCAGCGACGTCGCCGCGAGCCTGGAGCGCCTCGCCGCCATCCCGGCCTTGCGGCTCTACCTCGCCGGGAACCACGACCTCTTCGTCGAAGGCGATCCACAAAGGGCGGAAACGGCGCACAGCCGGGAAAAGTTCGAGACCATCCTCCCCCGCGTCGCCGCCGCCGCTGGCTTCGACTACTTGGGGTTGGAACCAGTGCACTGGGGCGACGTCGCCATCGTCGGCGTCCCGGGCTGGTACGACTTCAGCCTCCGCGATCCCAGCTTCGACGCCGTCGCCGACCTCCCGGTGTACCGGACCGGCGTCTGGCGCGGCACCCGCGCCTACGACCGGGGCCACGTGTTCTGGCCGCGGCGGGACACCCGCCACATTGCAGGTGCACACCCGGCCGCAGCCGGCGGCGACGCCTGGGCTGGGGACGAAGAGATCTGCGCCGAAATGCTCGAGCGGCTGCAGGGGCAGCTCGCTGCCGTCCGCTCGGCACCGGCCGTCCTCGCCGCCGTCCACGTGCTGCCCTGTCTCGATTTGGTACAGCGAGGCGCCTTCGGCGAGATCCCTTTCTTCGATGCCTACTTGGGGAGCTCCCAACTCGGGACCTGCCTCGAGAAGGCCCGCAACGTGCGCGTGGTGGTGAGCGGGCACCTGCACCGCGTCGCCTCCCTGGAGCGTCGGGGCATCCGCTGGCTCGCGAGCCCGGTAGGGGACGCGCGCCGGAGCCCCCTCGACCTGGCGGCCCTCGCCCGGGAACGGCTCGGCCTCACCGAGATCTGAGCCAGGCCGTTGACATCTGGGCGAAGGCGCCTAGACTGCACGCACCACGGTTCGTCTCGACCCCGAGTTTCCCGCTGCCTGGGCAGAGCGAGGACTCGTGAGTCCGTTTCTTCTCCTGGCGCGCTCAACCCAACGCTCCGGGGCGCCGCACAGGAGACAAAGGCGGGTGGGGTTTCGACTCCGCCCGCCTTGAACTGTGATCCCCTAGGTCCACGCGATGATGCGCTGCATCGTTCTCCCCGACGTCGAGAGTGTGGAGGATGAGGCAACGCGGCGTCTTGTGGCTGCCATCGGCAAGGCACAAGCACAGCACGGCCGTTGCGCCCTCGCCCTCGCCGGCGGCAGCACGCCGCGCGGTGTCTACCGCCGCCTCGCCGCCTGGCCGGGCGTGGACTGGCAGCGCGTCCTCGTCTTTTGGGGCGACGAGCGCGCCGTTCCTCCCGATTCGCCCGACAGCAACCAGCGCCTGGCCCGCGAAGCGCTCCTCGACCAGGTGCCGATCCCGCCCTCGCAAGTGCATCCCATGCCGGCCGGGAGCCCGGACCTCGACAACGCGGCGCGGCAATACGAAGATTTGCTCTGCTCGCTTCTCGGCCGGCCGCCGCGGCTCGATCTCGTCCTCCTCGGACTCGGCGAGGATGCCCACACGGCATCGCTCTTCCCGGGCAGCGCCGCGGCGGCAGAGCGCGCGCGCTTCGTCGTCGCCACTCCGGCCCCTGTCATCGCCTCGCGGCTCACGCTCACCATTCCCGCCCTCGCTGCCGCGGACTCTCTGCTCTTCGTCGTGCATGGGGCGAGCAAGGCCTGGGCGTTGCGACAGGTCCTGCATGCCGCCCCCGACCCGCTCCGCGTCCCGGCGCACGCGCTCCGCGACGCAGCAGTCACCTTCGTCGTCGATCGCGCCGCCGCCGGCGATCGCAGCGCGCACGGCTCCCCGTCTTGACCCGTCCCCGCCTCCGGGCTACCGTAGGCGCCCATGGAGTTCAAACTCACCGGTCTCATCGCCGGCACCTTGCGTTCATTCCCCATCGGCACCGGAGAAACGCGGATCGGGCGTAGCTCGGATCTGGAGATCTCGCTTCCCGACCGTTCGGTGTCGCGAATGCACGCGCTCCTCCGCCTCGAAGGCGAGGCCCTCGTCCTGGAGGATTCTGGCAGCCGCAACGGTACGACGGTGAACGGCGTCCGGGTCCGCGCCGCGCAGCGCCTCCAACCCAACGACCAGATCGCCTTCGGCAACGTCGCCCTGAGCCTGCAGGTGGACGACCAGCCGGTGCAGCCGGCGTTCCGGGAAGACGTGCAGCTCGATTCCACCTTCAAGCTCAACTGGATGGAACTGCGGCCGTCGCTGGAGAAGAGCGAGGGCGTCGATCTCTCCCAGGTGCTCATGGACATGGGCGAGTTCTTGGTGCGGCACCAGCCGGAAGAGGAGATCTTTCGCGTCTGCATCGACACGGTGGAGCGCGTCGTGCCCTTCCAACGCGCCTGCCTGCTCCTCCTCGACAACAACAACCAGCCGGTGCTGCGCGCCGCTCGCAGCAAGGGGGACGACCCCAACCTGCAGCTCGCCCTCAGCCAGACCATGGTGCAGACGGTGATCCAGGAGCGCGCCTCGCTGCTCGTGCACGACGCGCAGGCGGACCAGCGCTTCCAGCAGCAGGCCAGCGTCATCCTCGGCAAGATCCGCTCGGCCCTGGTGGCGCCGCTCTTCGACAACACCCGGGTGATCGGCGTGCTCTACGTGGACTCCATCGAGTTCGCCCAGCCGTACAACAAGGATCACCTCCGGCATCTGGCGCTGCTCGCCAACATCCTGGCGGTCAAGATCACCAACGCCCGTCTCCTGGAGATGCAGCGGGAGAAGGACCGGATGCAGCAGGAGATGGAGACGGCGCGCCGGATCCAGCGCGAGCTGCTCCCCCGGGCGCCGGCGGCGCCCCCAGGCTACGAGCTCCGCGCCAAGCTGGAGCCTTCCACCGAAGTGGGTGGCGACCTCTACGACGTGCTGCCCTTGGCCGGCGGGCGCTTCGCCCTCGTCCTCGGTGACGTGGTCGGGCACGGCGTCGGCGCCGCGCTGCTCATGGCCAACGCTCTCGCCGGCGTCCGCTCCTTGGCCGAGCTCTGCCGGGATCCTCTGGATCTCGTCCAGCGGCTGGATGCACAGATGTATCGCTCCACCGACTCCATGAGCTACGTCACCATGTTCATCGGCTTCCTCGACCCGGCGACTCACCGCATGGACTACGTCAATGCCGGCCACGAGTCGCCGCTCATCCTCGACCCCGGCGGCGCCGTCCAGCACCTGGCCTCCACCGGACCGCCCGTCGGTCTATTGCCTGGCGCCGAGTTCCAGATCGGCACGGCAGAGATCCCACCCGGGGGCCTGTTCGCGGCGTGGAGCGACGGCATCCCCGAAGCGCACGTGGTGCACGAAGACAGTCAGCCCGACATGTTCGACGATCACGAGTCGGTGGAGTCCATCCTCGTGGGGTTGCAAGAGCGGCCGCTGGACGAGATCCCGGCGGAAATCTTCGACCGCGTCGATCGCTTCCTGGATGGAGCGGGCGCGCCGGACGATCGGACCTTGCTCTTGCTCCGGCGCGGCGCTTGAGGCGGCACACCGCGGAGGGGCGTCGCGGAAGTGGCGGGGATTGGTGGAGAGCGGCAGGGTGGGCTGGCGGGGACGACGGGGATCGAACCCGCGACCTCCGGCTTGACAGGCCGGCGTTCTAACCAGGCTGAACTACGTCCCCGATCCAGCACTCGGTGAGCCGAGGCAAGCTAACAGATCATTCCATACGTGTCAACGCGCCGCGTAGTCGACGCGGTAAGCCACGCGTACCCCAGACCGCAGCGGCGCGCGATCCTGTGCGCGCATCCCGACGACGCGCGCCACATCGCGGCAGGCAGGATTTCCCGGCACGCTCCGTGCAGCGAGCCCGCCGTTCGGCAGGCCACTGTCGCCACATCAGGCCACTGTCGCCACCTTGGGTTGCAGGGTCTGGAGGCACCGTGCGGGAGCCCGATCGGATCGCAACCAGCGAAGTCCTCGAAGCGGAACGCCTCGAGGAGTGGCCGCGCGCCGACGCAGAACAGCCAACGCCGGCTCCCGAACCGGGTGCAGACGAGCACGTCGCGCCCCACCCGGTGGTGCTCGTCGACCCCGACGCGGCGACGCTGCTCGCCGTGTGGAGTCTGCGGCGGCAGGGGAATCCGCTGCATCTGCTCTCGCCGCGCCGTTTCGAGCCGGCGCTCTGGGCCCGCGGTGTCCAACGGCACCTCCTGCCCGACCCCGAGCACCACCCCCTCGCCTGGAACGCCCGGCTCCTGGAACTCGCGGCCCATCTCGAGCCGCGGCCGCTCCTCATCCCCTGCTCGCGCCGCGGGCGCGAGCTCCTGCGCGCCTCGCGCCCGACACTCGAACCGCATTACGCGCTGGCGCACCTAGAGTCCCTCGACCTGCACGGCTATGACGCGGAGGAATTTCGGACGGAGAAGGCGCTCCGGCGCACGGTGCTGCGGGGCGAACCTGCCTTCGAGGTGCAACTCGTCGTCGACGCGGCTGGGTGCTGCACCGGAGCCTGCATCCTCGCCTGGGTCGCCGGTGTGCCGCCGCTCGTCCTCGTGACCAGCGTCGAAGGCGAAGATGTTCTGGAACGCAGCCTCGCCTGGGTGCGGACGCGGCAGCTCCGCGGTTATGCCCGCCTCATCTGGGGGCCGGATCGCTTTGGCAGGATCGATCTCCAAGCGGCAGGCACCATCCCCGGCAACACCTGGGCGCTCGCGGCCGAGGATGGCGTCGACTTCCCCTCGCTCTGGGCTGCGAGCCTGACCGGCATCGCGGTGGAGCCACGCCGCGCGGGGCAGCAACTCTCGCGCTCCTTCGCCCTGGCAAAACCCGGTCTGCAAGAGGAAGCACCGCTCCTCTCGCTGCGTCCGCCCTGGTCGTCACGGGATCCTCTGCCCTTCCTCGCTGGAATCCTCCGGTCGTTTGCGCGCTCCTGAGAGCGCCTGCTTCTCTTCCGCCCCCGTAGCGGCCACGAGCGCGAGGACCTCCGGCGTCAGCGCCCAGCGCAGCGTCGCCGGCGGGGCCCAACCGTGATCCTCGAGATCCAGGCAGATGCAGGCGCCGGGAGCGAAGACGAGGCGTAGAGAGTGTGCCGACGCCAGCAGATGCCGCGACAGCATGCCGAGATCCGGTTCGTGCCCCACTACGATCCACCAGGGCGCCTCGCTCTGCGTCGCGGCGCGAGACAGCGCCGCGAGGATGCCCGCCGCTCCAGCTCCACCGGCGAGCTCTTCCTGCACGCGCACCTGCGCCGCTTCCAATCCGAGTGCGGCGGCGATGATCTCTCCCGTCCGCCGGCAGCGCGCCGCCGGGCTCGTCCACAACCGCGCCGGCCGTGCTCCCAAGCGCGACAGCGTGCGTCCCACCTGCGCCGCTTGACGTTCGCCCTCGTCGAGGAGCGGGCGATCGACGTCGGCCCAGGGACCACCGCGCGTGGCGCTGCCATGACGGACGAGAACGAGGTGCATCGGTTCCTCCTCGGGCACCGCTAGTACATGCGCACCAGCGCGGCACCGTTGTAGTAGTGCGCCAGGATGTCGGCGCTGCCGATGCCGCGGCGCGCCATCTCGATCGCCCCCATCTGGCACATGCCGACACCGTGACCGTTGCCGCCCCCATAGGCGATCACCCGCACGATGGCACCGTTCTGCCGTTCCACTTCGAGGAGGAACAGCGTGCTGCGCAGGATGGCGCGATCACGCGGCCGCAGCACCCAGCGACTGCGGTCTCCGAGGACACGGAAGGTGGCGACGCTGGTCTGCACGCGCAGCTCTTGCACGCGCCCGCTCTCGTCACGGGCGACGATCTCGAGGTCCACGAGGGCCCCGACCGGTGTGCCCACGGGCCATCCCATCTCGCGCGGTAAGGTTTCCTGCAAGATGCGCTCGAGACCGGCGCCGCTCCAGGACTCGCTCCAGCGGAAGTGACGCGAGCCGGCGCAGTAGGAGCCACCGTCCGCCGCGGCGTCGCGCCCGCCGCGCAGCGCCGCTTCGGGTGGCTTGTTCCACACCGCTTCGATGCGCGCCGTATGGCCGCCGCAGGTGGAGGAGTAGTAGGCCTCGATGGGACCGTCGCGGTCGCGCAGCACGAGACCGGAGGTCGCCCGGATCGCCACGTTCGCCAGCGAATCCTCCCGCCGACAGCCTTGATAGACCTGATCGGTGACATCGTCATAGACGTCGAAGGAGGCTTCGGGGTACCTGCCGATGCGTTTGTAGGCGTAGGTGCGCGCTGCCACCGCCTGCGCCTCCAGCGCTGCCGCCGCCGACGGTTCCTGCTTGCCGATCTCCCAGGGCACGACGCCGCGCAGGTATTCCTCCAGGGGGAGCTCGTTCACCAGGGTGAGGAGGTCGCCGGTGCGCACGAGCTGCAACCCGCCACGGTACTGGGTGTCGCCGACGCGCCAGCGCGTCGCCCCGTCCAGCGGCTCCAGGTCGAGGCGGGCGGCGCTCTTGCAAAGAGCGTTCGCGTTCCGGCGCACCTGGATGGCGCCGTCCTTCACCGCGGCAGCGAGCACCCCGGTGCCTGCTAGATCCTGTGCCTCACTGGCATCGGGCCGCAGCCGCACGTTGCCGGCATACGAGAACGAAACGCTGGTCACCGCCTCGGCGATGCAAACGCGGATGCGGGGTTCGGGTGGCAGCTCCGGTGTCGACTCCGCCGGCGTCGCCGGCGTCGGGAGGGGGACGGGACGGGAAGCGCAGCCCAGGAGCCCGAGCCCGAGGCAGACGAGCCATCTCTGGCGACGGTGCGGCACGGCGCTCACGAAAGGCGTCCTGCTTCCGGCGGGGTGGAGTGCGACACGGGCACGCCAGCGAGCGCCAGGGTGCCAAGGATGCAAGGCCGCTGCGCCCCCGTGACTTGGGTCAGGTTGCATGCGTGTCCGAGAAGACTCTCGTTGGCGAGCACCGCGAAGTCCACGGCTTCCTTCGCGTCGGTGTCGATGCCGAGCACTTCCAGGCCCTGCACCCGGCTCGGCGAAAGCAGCGTGGCAAGGCGGCGCATGAGGGCGCCGTTCCGGCGGCCGCCCCCGGTCACGTACACCGCATCCACCGGCTCGCTGGCCAGCGGCGGCTGCGCTCTCGCCCGCGCCACGGCCTGGGCGGTGAGCTCCAACGCCGAGGCGAGGAGCGCAGCGCGCCCCAGAGCGCGGGCCTTGCCCTCGCGCAGCAAGCGCTCCACGTAGGCACCGCCAAATTCTTCGCGTCCCGCGGCCTTCGGCGCCGGCCGGGCGAAGAACTCGTCGCCGAGCAGAGCCTCCACCCATTCCGAGTCGGCGCTGCCGCGTGCCGCTTCCGCTCCATCTGCGTCCATGTCGCGGCCGAGGAGGGCACGCGCGAAGGAGTCGAGCACCATGTTGGCTGGACCGACGTCGAAGCCCAGCACGTCCTCGCGGGCGCAACCGGCGCGGAGATAGGTGACGTTGGCGATACCGCCCAGGTTGAGGATCAGCCGGCTTTCCTTCGCGCTGCGCCGGAGCAGCCAATCCGCATAGGGAACGAGGGGCGCGCCAGTGCCGCCGAGGGCGATGTCGGCGCAGCGAAAGTCGGCGATGACGGGAACGCCGGTGAGCGCGGCGATGACGCTGCCGGAACCAGCCTGCCAGGTCGAGGCCCGGGGCTCGAAGGTGCCGGGGCCGGGGGCGCGATGCGCCAGTGTCTGTCCGTGGCTGCCGATGAGGTCCACATCCCGCGTTGCCAGACCCGCCACGTCCACGAGGGCGAGAGCCGCCTGGGCGAACGCCCCGGCCACCGCGAAGTCGAGCTCCGCGTGGTCGAGGGCGTTCGACGCCGCGCCGGAGGCCGTCTGCAGCAGGCGCTCGCGGAGCGTCCCCTCGTAAGGAAAGCAGGCGAAGCGCTCCAGCTTCACGCGGATCGACGGGCCGCCGCCCTGGATGCGAACGAGGGCCGCGTCGATTCCATCCATGGAGGTGCCGGACATGAGGCCGACAACACGGCGCTCGGGCTTGCGCGCCAGCGCCAGGAGATGCTCGAGCACGCCGAACCTCCGCACCCGCGAAGGAGCAGCGCGGCACGGCTCAGGGCGCCGTGGGGCCCGCGGCTCGCTTCGCATCCCACCAGGCGCGCCAGCGCGCCTGCGCCTCCCGGCGGCTGCCGGGCTCGGCCTCCGGATCGTAGCCCAGGTCGGCCGAGGAAGCGAAGCGAAGAGCGTGGTGCGCCGCCCGCCGCCAGCGCACGTCGGGATCGCCGAGGGCGGCCACGAGAACTTCCAGGGAGTCGCGCTGGCCGAAGTAGACCGACTCGAGCACCGTGAGCAACCACTCCCTGGCTTCGCCGCTCCCGAGGCCGAGCAAGTGCCGGCTGTGCGGCTCTTCGCATGGATCCAGGAAGACGCCGGGGCGCAGGCGGAGCACCTCACCCGGCCGCGGGTACCGTCCGTGCCGGCGGCGGAAGTGCTCCTGCACGCTGTCGGCGTAGCTCGTCACCACCAGGGGATCGGTCCCCAAGCCGGCGGCGATGTCGTCCTCGCCGAGGACATGATCGACGCCGTACATGACGACGAGGCGCTCCTCCGGATGCCGGCCGAGCTGCTCTGCCAGATGGAAGCGGATCTCGGCGTTGCGCAGCGTCCGGGAGCGCGCCCCCGACGGCCGGCTCTCGAGGGGCAGCACGGCGATGTGATGCAAGCGTGCGAAGCGCAGGATCTCCAGGTGCGATCGACCCACTTGCGGAGAGAGCAGCAGGCTCGTCGGGTAGACCCGGGCCAGGAAAGTGTTCTCGTCCATGCTGCCGGCGAGGAAGGCTTGCAGAATGTCATCGTCATCGCGGTCGACGAACTCGACGCCGAGAACTACGGGAGACGCCGAGCGCTGCTGCAGCTCCAGGATGAGACGCTGCAGCTGCCGCGCCGGGCACTCCTGGTCGTGCACCACGCCGAGCAACACCAGCGGCCGCGCCAGCGCCTCCTCCACCAGCTCTTCATAGGTGACGGCGCTCTGGTACTCCATGCCGATGTGGCGGTTGAGCGACTCCAGGTCCACGAGCGGTTCGTCGGCACCGTGCGGCGCGGCGCCGAGCGGCGCGGCGCCGAGGAGCGTCACGAAGGCCGCGACGGTCAGGGGGCGGGTTTTCATCCCGGCTCCTTCCCGAGGGCGCGACGCAAGACGCCCCCTGCGGCCGCCAGGCGCTTCTCGGCTTCCGCAGCGCTGCCCCCGGCGAGGCCCATGAACAGCGCCAGCTTCACCGAACCGCGCGCCGACTCGAGGAGGGCCGCTGCATCCGTGTAGGCGAGGCCGAGGAGCTGCATCAAGATGCCCTTGCTGCGCTCCTCCAGCTTGCGGCTCGTGGGGCGCAGATCCACCATCAAGTTCTCGTACACCTTGCCGAGACGGATCATCGTGGCGGTGGAGAGCATGTTGAGGACGAGCTTCTGCGCCGTGCCCGATTTGAGGCGTGTCGAACCCGCCAGCACCTCGGGACCGACGACGGCAGCGATCACCACATCCGCCTCCATGTCGGGGGGCGGCGTGTTGCAGGTGATGAACACCGTGGCCGCCCCGACCGTGCGCGCGTACCGCAAGCCGGCGACGACGTAGGGCGTGCGCCGGCTGGCGGTGAGGGCGACGAGGGTGTCGCGCCGTTCGAGCCCCAGAGCTTCCAGATCGCGGCGGGCATCGTCCTCGCGATCCTCGGCACCTTCCTGCGCGCGCTGCAGCGCCTCGGTCCCGCCAGCGATGATTCCCACCACCTGCCCCGGCTCGCTGCCGAAGGTGGGTGGACATTCGGAAGCGTCGAGGACGCCGAGGCGGCCGCTGGTGCCGGCTCCCAGGTAAACGAGCCGGCCGCCGGAGCGCAGGCTGCGCTCCACCAACGTCACGGCCCGGGCGATGGCGGGGATCTGCCCGCGCACCACCTCGGGGACACGCTGGTCCTCGTCGTTGATGAGACGCAGGCAGGTTTCGAGGTCTACGAGATCGATGTCGCGGGTGCGCTCGTTCCGCTGTTCGGTCACGAGCTGCTGCAACTCGTCCAGGATACGTCGCGTCTCGGCCTCGGACACCCTGCTGCGCCCGGCCCCCTCGCCCATGCTTCCGCTCCGCCTGCCGCTGCGCCCGTGGGCCCTCGTCGTCGGGACGGACATTGCAATCCACGTACCCGCGCGTTCCGCGCGCGGGAACGCCGCTCCCCGGAAGACCGTCAGCGCATCACGACCACCTTGTCGCGCTTCCTGATCTCCTGTCCGGACACGTCGGTGATGAGGATGTCGTAGAAGTACACGCCGTTGGCGACCTGTTCTCCGGCGCTGTCCGTCCCATCCCATTCGACGTAGTTGAGCGCCATCGTGGTACCCAGACCGCCGCCCGGCACCGGCTCCGGACGCAGGTCCTGCAAGGCGCCGCCGCGCAGATCGAAAATGCGCACGGTACGCCCGTTCAAATCGGTGATGCGCACGTGCCCGCCGCTGATCTCGGAGTCCAGATTGAAAAAGAAATGCGTCCGGTCGGCGAAGGGGTTGGGGAAGGCGAGCACGTCCCGCAAGGCGAAGGCGCCGGGCACCACGAGGGACAGCGCGGCGATCTCCCGCCCGTCGAGGCGGAAGCTGAGCAGGTGCGTTCCAGGCGCCACGCTCCAGCCGAAGTCCGCGAACCAGGTGAAGAAGTGCTCGTCCGGGGTGGTGCTCACCCCCTGGACCGGCTGGCCGTCCAGGAACACTGCGAGGTCGAGGGTGGAATCGGGGACGCAGTTCGCTACCACGTAGCGGAAGGCGGTGCGGGCGTCCACCACGCTGCCGTTCTCCACGGGCAAGCCGTTGGCCATGAGCTGCTGTTCGAACTGGCCGCGGCCGTAGAGCTCCGAGACGCGGCCGGAGAGGTCGCGGGCGCCAATGGCCAGATCGAAATCGCAGGTGTCGAAGAGCACGGCGAAGGCCACCGCGTAGCCCCGCTTGGCCCGTATCTGCGCCGCCGTGTCGACGCCGGCGATGGCGACGATCGACGCCGGGATAGGGACCCGGCGACCGTCACGGAAACGCTTCTCCACCCAGAGCGAGTCGATGCCTTGCTCGTCCCGCACCTCCACGGTGACGCGCACGGAATCCGAGGGCACCAGGGCGCCGATGCGGCCGTCCTCGGTGAGGATTCCGTTCACGAGCCGCACCACCTTGAAGCGCGGGACACCGGCGTCGAGCCGCAGCAGCGGATCCCCGAGCAGGCACTGGCGGTCGATGATCCCGGGGTCGCCGTCGGAGGTCTCGCCCACCTGCAGTAACGCCGACAGCAGCCAACGGGACTGCAGCGTGTCGGAGTCGACGGCCCCGCCCTCCGGGCCCCTGGCGTAGTCCTTGTTGAAGATGGCGGACCACAGGATCTCGTGGAAGCGGTTGTTGGGCCCCAGGAACTCGTAACCCGTGCTGGCGTAGCTCGCCACCGCTCCCTTGGATGGCACCGTGAGGTAGACCTCGCCGAGGGCGTCCCCCTCCGCCGACGCCTCCTCGCTGGGGATGCCGAACTCGTTCAGGTGACAACCGAAGCCGAAAAAGACGAAGGGCTTGCCTTGGTTACGGAAGTCGGGCATGAAGGGCGCTTCGACATCGAAGGCACGGGTCCGGATGACGCCCTCGTCGGTCACCTGGGAACGGTTGGCATGGGACTGCAGGGCGAAGAAGAGCGCTCCTTCGCCGATGGAGTCGGTGAGCGCCGTGCCGGTGGGGTTGATGTAGAACTGAAACTCGTTCGAACCGACGTGCTTGCCGGTGTAATTCGGATTGCTCTCGCAGGG
>DASRJW010000073.1 GCA_035649275.1 Candidatus Krumholzibacteriia bacterium | reverse complement strand
TTCCCGCAGCTGCTCCTTGAAGGCGTCCACCTTCACCCGCATGGTCGAATCCTCGGGGACATTGCTGTCGAGACCGTGCATCTCGTGGGTCCAGCGCAGCACCTTGCCCTTGTCGCTCACGATCAGGCTCAAGGCGCCGATGTACTTGCCCCGTTCGCCGGCGGAGCACACCAGCGTGTGGCCGATCTCCTCGTTGCCCACTTCGACGGGCTTCGAGTTCACCATCGGATCGGCACCGGTGACGATGACGTCGATGCCCTTGACCTCGTCCGCCAGCTTCTGGCTGAGCCGCGCCCCCATGTGGCCGAAGACCACGATCACGTCGGCCTTCTTGCGCACCTTGGGCAGGAGGATATTCAGGGTGGATTCCACGTCGGCGATGGCGAAATCGTCGGTTTCCGGGTTCGCCGTGGCCAGGCTGGCGTTCTCCGCCACGAAGCCGAGGAAGCCCACCCGCACCCCCTGGTACTCCCGCACCACCGAGGGCTCGAAGAGCAGCTTGCCCGTGGACTTCTTCAGGATGTTGCTGGAGAGGAGGGCGAAGCCGGCCTTCTTCGCCGTTTCCTGCAGCGTCTGCACGCCGTAGAGCAGATCCGAAGGACCGACGTTGACCACGGCGTAGCCCAGGTCGCCCATCATGCGGGCGACGAAGAGGCTCTGGAACTTCTGCGACTCGCTCTGCCCCTCGGCCCAGCCACCGCCCTCGACGACGCAGACGTTCGCGTGACCCTTACGGTATTTGTCGATGACCATTGCTCGCCGAGCAAGGCCGCCTTTGCGTCCCGACTTTCACCCACACTCCTCGATCTCGCTCTTCGTGTCGCTGTGGTACAGAAGGACGATCTCGGTTTCCGGAGCCCGGGACTTGCCATAGAGCTTCGCCACGAAGCCCAGGGCACACGCCAGGACGAGCAACGCCAGGGAAACCCGTCGAGTCACGACTTCACCCCTTTCGGTAGCAGAGGACACTGGACGAGGCGCCGAGGAAGTGTCGGCCGCTCCCGCCGGGCCGCCCACTCACGCCGCGGTGCGGAACCGATGCGACCTCATCACCCCACACGGCGTGAAGCAGGGAACGTACCGGCGCCGCAAAGCATAGCGGAGCCCCGCAAGCCCGCTCAACCGGGCTCGTAGGGATTGCCAACACCGCGGCGCCGAGCCGGTTCCCGACTCCGCCCTCTGAGCCGGGGGCCGCTCGACTCCGGGCACCGTGTCGCTCGGCCGCTCAGCGCCCCCGGAGCGTCGCTGGGACCGGGAACTCGGCGGCACCTCGGGATCGTGCCAGCGCCCCTGGAGCCTTGAGCTGGAGCTCCGGCTCCGAGGCCGGCGTCACCGCCGGCTGGTCCTGCGCACCGTAGAGAAGCGGCCGCACCTGGGTGTTGGCACCGCGAGGAAAGCGCCAGTAGCGCCAGGGAAGGGCGAGGAGCCGGCGCAACGCCAGGCCGCGCAGGTACTCCGGGATGTCCTGGAGGAAATCGCGGCGGTCGAGACGCAGGCGGTGGACGATCTCGCGGTAGTCCCGCGGCCGATCGCTCTCGGTGTCGACCCGGAGCGATTCGGCGAGCTGGCGCCAGCGCGCCTTGCGCCAGCCCTGGCGCAAGGGCAGCAGGAAGACGCCGCGCACCAGCGGCCAGTGACCGACGAAATCCGTGTCCACCTCGACCACCCAGGCGGCGCCCCGGCCGGGGGTGCGGCGCGCCTCCTCCAGGCCGCGGCGATGCTGCGCCGGCACCGCCGGCGCCACCAGGCGCTCGTAGGGGTTCCAGAGCTCGCGGAAGTGGAAATCGTCCACGATCCACTCGATCATGCCGGCCCCGTCGCCCTCGGCGCGCACCCAGACCTCGACGCGCTCCCAGTCGCTCTCCCAGAACTTGTGCACCTCCGCCCGTGTCTGGGTGACGAAGCGCCACACCCAGTAGGTGCGCCCCTGCAACCAGTAGGGTTCCTGCCCGGGGACATAGGGGAAGAGCGGGCTCTTCGCATCGTTGACGTAGAGATAGAGCGTCGGCGCCATGCCGCGGGGGACGAGGAAGGAATCCACCACGAAGTAACCGACCGCGAGTCCGGCGAGAATGCCGGGCAGCGAGTTCCAGTGCAGGCCGGGCGGGCTGAGCAGCGCCGTCACCCAGACCACGATGAACACCGGCAACGGCGCCAAGAGAGCCGTCCACCAGTCGCGGAAGATGGCGTAGAGCAGCACCGCGAGGAGGGGGAAGTTGCCGAAGAGCAGCAGCTTCCCCAGCCACGCTTCCAGCCCGGGACGTTGCGCCAGGAAGCGCGAGAAGAAAGCGACCCCGATGGCGAGGAGTGCGGCGATCAGGATCTTGTACGCCGGGTAGACGACACTGAACACCACCTCGGGCTGCATCGGATCGACCAAGCCGTCCGCCAGACGTTCACCGCGCCAGCCCACCCGCACCGTCCCCTCGGGCTCGTGGGCGAGCTGCAGGCGGTAGGGCCCCAGGAGCTCGGCGGCGGTTTCCTCGCCGGCCAGCGGCACGTGCAGTCGCGAGGCCACGCGTTGGATCATCCGGTAGGGCACCATGACCGGGCCAGCGAGCAACATGAGCAGGTAGTAGGCGAAGCCGGGCAAGCGCGTGGTCGGGCGGTTGAGGCAGCTGCGGAAGACGTCGAGATCCGCCAGGCCGCGCTGTTGCACCTCCTCGCTCACGATGCCGGGCATGCCGAGCACGGAAGCCCAGTAGTCCGTGTACAGGTGGACGTCGATCACGCCGGTTCCTTCCGCCTGCAGCGCTGCCGCCGACGCTAGTACCCGAAGCTCCGCTGCCCGGACTCCAGGAAGAGCTCGTCCTGGTGCCGGAGGACGTAGATGCGGAAATAGTAGCGCCACTCGTCGTCGAAGGCATTGAAGATACGCGAGAAGCTGGCGCGCCAGCAGTGCAGGTCCCGCTCCACGTCCAACGAGGGGTTGATCCAGCGCCGGGCCTCGGTGTCGAAGTTGGCGCGCCAGCGCACCGTCCACTTGGGGGTGGGCTTGAGCGCCGCTCCCACTGCGACGTTGCGGGTGGTGTTCCGACCGGCGACGCGGTTGAACGAGTAGGAGAAGCCCAGCTCCCAGGTGAGGCGCTCCCCCGCCTCCTGCTCCCCGACCCGCGTCAGCGTCTCCAGGCCGTCGGTCGGCTTCGGCGAGAAGCCCCAGTTCTCCGTCGGCTGCACCGAATCCGCCGGCGCCGTGAGCGGCCCTTCCTCCCGGGCGATGCGGTTCAGCCGCTCCTTCTCCTCTGCCGGCGGGCCGCCGAAGCTGCCGGCGAGGCGCAAGCTGAAGGGGACGGAAGTGCTCACGATCTTGCGCTGGTAGGGGTCGATGACCTGGGAGACCGTGAGCCGGAGCGGGCCGTGGCGGTTGAGGGTGAGCAGGCTGTTGACGTTGTTCCAGCGCCGCACGAGGTCGGGGTTGTAGCTCGTGCTGAGCGACCAATCGAGGAGACCGTCGATCCGCTTCTCCTTGTCGCCGTCGGCGACCTTGGCGTCCAGCGCGTTGCGCAGCGAGAGTCCCAGGCCCTGCCGCGCCGCCTGACCGGAAAGCGCCGCCGCGTAGGAGTAGGTCGCCGTCGGCTCGATCGTGTGCCGCAAGGCCCGGATGCCGCCGAAGCCGGGCCGGAAGATGCCGTAGAGCCGCGTCGACGCCCCCAGGTTGGTGCTCAAGCTCTGCTGGAAGCGGTCGGCAAGCGCCCGCGGCGTGCGGTCGTCGTCGGTGTAGGTCACGCCGTAGGTGAGCGAAGGGTTGAGGGTGAGGAACCACAGGCTGCTCTGCCGGGTGAGGCCGAGGCCGCTCGAGGCGGTGGTGCGCGTCAGCGACTGGGTGCTGAAGATCGTGCGCACCGAGTCCACCCCGGTGGTGTCGGTGACCACCTCGCCCGTCGCGGCATCCACGAAGCGCAGCACCCGGATGTCGTCGACCGTGCGCGTCACATTCAGGTTGGGGGCGAACTGCAGGTCGCTCATGAACCGCTGCCAACCCGACCCTTCCCCCCGCGGCCGCGGCGCCAAGCGGATGCTGCGGAAGCGGAGCTGGAGGCTCGGCAGGGTCTGACTGAGGATGGAGGCGCCCGCGAGGGTGTTGTCGGGATCGAGGACTTGACGGCGCTGCAGGCTGACGGTGCTGCTGGCCAAGCCGCCGCGGCGGTTGAAGGTGAGGCTCGAGGTCAGCTGCCGCTGCCGGGCGCGGTCGTAGTCGACGAACTCGTTGGTGGCGCGCACCGCGCGGTCGTTGCTGGCGTAGTCGAGCGTGCCGTTCAGCGACATGCGATCGTTGAGCGTCTGCCGGTGGCTGCCGCGCATGGTGATGAAGCTCAGGTCCGAATCGATGTCGTCGGAGCGGCGGTACTCCAGGTTACCATCCAGGCGGTAGCGGAGCTTGTAGCGCAGGTTGGCGCCGAGCTGGATGTTCCGTGACTGCCGCTCCGTGTCCAGCACGCTCCCCACGGTGCTGCGGTTCACCCGGTCGCGCTCGTTGTAGGCGCTGGTGAAGAGCATGTCCCAGTAGCTGCTGGCGGCCCAGTAGTAATCCAGGCCGCGAATGTAGCGGCTCGAGGTGCCGAGGCCGATCTCGACCCTGGGCATCAGGAACCCGCTCTTGCGTCCAGGATCGATGGAGTTGAAGAAAAACGGCAGGTAGAACACCGGGATTTCCCCCAGGTAGAGAAGCACCGGCCGGCCCACCGCCTTGTCGCGCAGGTAGATCTTCATTTCCTTGCTGCGGAAATCGTAGTGCGGGTGGTCCAGCTCGCAGCTGGTGTAGCGCGCCTTCGCCACCTGCAGGTTGCCGTCGGGCATGCGCACCAACCTCTCGCCCCGGTAGTAGCCCTGGTCGTACTCGGTGGCACCTTCCTCCACGAAAGCGCGGCGCCTCTCCATGTCGTAGCCCATGCGGCTGCCATAGACGCGCTCGCTGCCTTCCAGGAGCAACGGTTCCTGCCGGGCCGTGAGCATCTCCGTGTCGGCATCGAAGGTGATGTCCCCGGCCTGCAGGGTGCGGCCCTGGTACTGCACCTCCGCCATGCCCTCCAGGTGCAGGTCGTTGAACGGCGTCAGGTAGAGGATGCGCTCGCCGCTGTACTGCACCACCTCCGCCGCTTGACGGAAGTCGAAGGCGGTGGTGTCGCCGCGGGCGACGCCGAACACCGTGTCCACCCGGGCGACGCGGCTCTGGCCCAGGGAATCCAGGTCGCCCTCGTAGAAGCGATAGACGCCGGAGGCGTTGCCGATGAACAGCACCTCCTGGATGTCGCCGCCGGAAAAGAGCATGACGATGGAATCGGACTGCGCCTCGTTGAGGGCCAGGCGGTTGCGCTCGGTCTCCACCGGCACGTAGGTGCTGGAGCCGTGCCCGGAGACGACGGCGCGCTGCAGCTGGCCGTTCTCGAAGTCGATGACCGCCGAGTCCCCCGCCACCTGGTTGTTGTCGGGCACGAAACGGGTGTCGGTCCGTACCTGCACCAGGAGCGCCCGCTGCCGGACGCGCACTTGCTCGACCTCCTTGCCACCGTAGTGGATGTCGATCTCCTGCCCCGAGATGCGGCTGTCCCCGCGCCGCACCGACGGGCGGCCGCGCAGCTCGAAGAGGTTGCGATCGGGACGGAGGCGCGCCGAATCGGCGAGAGCCAGGGTGCTGTCCCGCCGGATGCGCACGTTGCCCCACACCCGGCCGGTGCGCGCCGACAGGTTGTAGCGCACCGAATCCGCATCGACGAAGGTTTCCTTGCCGTCGTCGTCTCGCAGCACCAGCACCGGCTCGCGGTCCAGCCAGGCTTCCCCGGAAATCCGGTCGTAGTAACCGTGCGGGCCGCGGGCCTCGGAATTCTGCTGCCGATCGACGAGCACCACGTGCCCGAAAGCTTCGCCGAAACCTCGCCCCTCGAAGTAGCGCACGCTGTCGGCGCGGACCTGGGTTTTCTCGTCCTGGAAATCCACCTTGCCCCACAGCCACAGCAAGCGTGGGTCCCGGTAATAGCGCACGCGCTGGGCGCGGATGATGCCGAGCGAATCCTCGATCGTGACCTTGCCGCGGAGCTCGGCGTAGTTGCCCCGCTGGACGAACTCGCCCTCGTCGCCCTGCATGAAGACGCCGCGGTCGCGGATCTTCACGTCCTGGTGGAAAAAGACGTGGAAGTCCGTCGACGTGCCGTGACGCTCGGCGCGCTGGCTCTCCACGCGCACCCCTTTGTAGAGGAGGATCACGCTGTCGATGAAGGTCACCACGTTGCGCTTCGTCTCGTACTGCATGAGCGCGCCGGTCAAGTTGAAGCTGTCGGGCGGCGCGGGCGCCGCCCTCGCGGCGGGAAACGGTGCGGCCAGGAGGGCGAGAATGAGGAGCCGCGCCAGGGACGCGGGCAGGGCGGCGCGCGCTCCGAGGGAGCAGCCGGCGCGGCGCGGACAGAACGACACGGGAAGCCGCTCCTGGGGCGAGGAGGGTCTGGGAAGCGAACGGGCCAGGGCGGCAACGATGCCTTCGGCAGCAAACATACGCCGGCGCCGCCTCCCCGCCAATCTCCCGCCCCGCTTCGGCTCTACGGCGTGGCGCCCGCCGCCCCTCCGGCCCGCTCGACCGCGAGCAGCGTGGCGCCCACCAGGCCAGCGTCGTCTCCGAGCGCCGCCGGCACGATCTCCGTCCGCGCCGCCAGGCTCATCGCCCGGGCCCGCACCACCCGGCGCGCCGGCTCGAAGAGCCTCTCGCCAGCCTTCGCCACCCCGCCGCCGATCACCACGCGTTCCGGATCGAAGATGTTCACCAGGCTCACCAGACCCTGGCCGAGCAGCGTCCCCACCTCGGTCCAGACTTCCGCTGCCAGCTCGTCTCCCCCTGCCGCTGCCTCGGAGATCGAGCGTGGCGTGATTGCCGCCGCCGGCAACTCACGCAGGCGGCTCGGCCGCTCGCTGGCCGCGAGCTTCTCCCGCGCCCGGGTGGCGATGTACTCGGCGCCGATGTGCCGCTCCAGGCAGCCGACGTTGGGACAGCTGCACTGGGGTCCGTGCAGGTCGAGTGTCGTGTGGCCGAGCTCCGCGGCGGCGCCGTGGGCACCTCTGTACAGCCGGCCGTCGAGGATGAGACCACCGCCGACGCCGGTGCCGAGAGCGAGGCACAGCATGTGCCGTGTCCCCCGTCCGGCGCCCAGGCGCCACTCGCCATAGGCCATGGCGTTGACGTCGTTTTCCAGCTGCACCGGGGCCCCGAACGCCGCGCCGATGCGCTCGGCGAGAGGGAAACGCTCCCAGCCGCGCAGATTCGGCGAGTCCAGCACCAGGTTGTGCTCGTGATCCACCAGGCCTGCCGAATCGACGCCGATGGCGCCGAGGTCCTCTGCACCGTGACCGTGCTCCTGGGCCAGAGCCTGCAGCGTTTCGATGATGCGCCGGCAGCCCTGCTCGGGGCCGGCCTCGGCATGCGTCGGAATCTGCCGGGCAGCGATGACCGTGCCGTCGCTCCACAAGAGCGCCACTTTGAGGTTCGTCCCCCCGACATCCACGCCCGCGGTGCGGAAACGCAGGGGCACGGCTTCCTCCTGGGCTGGAAATCGATCCCGCCGGCACCGACGCTAGGCCGGGGCGGTCGATGCGGACTGTGGCGCGGCGACGAGGTCGCGTGCAGGCACACCCCGCTCCGCTGCCAGGTGTGGCAGCACCTCGCCGGCGAGATAGTGGCTGCCGAGAACGAGGACAGGCGCTCCGGCTTCGCGGGCTCGGTCGAGCGCCGTGACCGCATTCGCCTCGATCTCCACCTCGAGGTCCGGGGCGCTGGCCCGCAGCTCCGCGGCCGCCTCTTGCGGCTCCCAGGCCCGCGCCACCGCCGGTGCCGTGACCCAGACGCGCCGGGCGAAGCCGCGGAGGAACTCGCTGGCACCGCCGAGGTGCTTGTCGCGCAGCATGCCGAGCACGACAGAGGGACGCGCCGACCCCAGCACCGCTCGCGCCACTTCCAGCGTCGAGCGCAGTGCTTCGGGATTGTGGGCCACATCGAGGATGAGAAGCGGCGACCCCTTCCATTGCGGTAGCAGCTGGAAGCGTCCGGGCAGGAAGGCTGAGGCAGTGGCCCGCGGCACGTCGATCCGTCCGGCGCCGCGCCGCTCCACGAGCTCCGTCGCCGCCAGGACGGCGAGCGCCGCGTTGCGCCCATAGTGCGCCCCGAGGAAGTGGGTCCACAGGCGTTCACCGCCCGGGACCGCGAGAGAGAACTGCATGCCGCCGCCGAGCTCGAGTCCGTGCACCTGCACCAGCTGCGGCGGCAGGAGATGGAACGGGGCGCCTTGGCGAGCGCAGTGTTCCCGCGCCAGGAGCACCAGATCGCGGCGCTCGAGCGCGGCGTAGAGCGGCACGCCGGGGCGGGCGATGCCGAGCTTCTCGCTGCAGATGGCGCGCAACCCGCGTCCGAGGATCGCTTCGTGGTCGTGGCCAATGCTGGTGACGATGGAGACTTGCGCCGGGAGCGCGTTCGTCGCATCCAGCCGCCCGCCGAGACCGACCTCGTACACCGCCGCATCCACGCCGGCGTCGGCGAAGATCCAGGCGGCCAGCGCGGTCATGGCCTCGAAGAACGAGGCCCCAGAGCGCTCGATGTGCGGCCGCGCCTCGCGCACCCGCGCTGCGAAGGCGCTGGCCTCGATGGGCACGCCGTCAATGCACACTCGCTCTTCCACCGAGAGCACGTGGGGTGAGGTGAAGCGCCCCACGCGCCACCCCGCCGATTGCAGCATGGCGGCGGCGTAGGCGGTGGTGGAACCCTTGCCGTTCGTCCCCGCCACGTGCACCACCGGCACCTGCCGCTCCGGAGAGCCGAGGGACTGCAGCAGCCGTCGCGTCGTCTCCAGGCCGAGACGGGTCTCGCCACGCTGCAGATCGTAGAGGAAGCGGATCTCGGGAGTGAAAGCCTGGGCTGGGCTAGGCAGGTCCATGCCGGCCGATCTGACGCGGCGTAGTTTCGGGAAGTTCGACCACCGCCGTCGGCGACGGCGCGACCTCGGGCGTCGGCAACGGTGCCGCGCTCGGCGTGCCGGCGTCCACGGTGGCATCCACCGGTTCCTTGCCTGCCGCCGCCTCGCGAGCGGAGGCGCAGAGGAAGCCGAGCACCCGGTCCAGCATCGAGCGCAGATCCTTGCGGTGCACGATGAGATCGACGAAGCCGCATTCCTGGACGAACTCCGCCGTCTGGAACCCCGGCGGTAGCTCCTGGTTGATGGTCTCCCGGATGACCCGCGGCCCGGCGAAGCCGATCTGCGCCTTCGGTTCGGCGAGGATCACGTCCCCCAAGGCGGCGAAGCTGGCCGAGACGCCCCCGGTCGTCGGGTTGCTCATGATCGAGACGTAGGGGACCCGGGCCTCGTGCAGCTTGGCGAGCACCGCGCTCGTCTTGGCCATCTGCATCAGGGACAGCACCGACTCGTGCATCCGCGCCCCGCCGGAGCGCGACAAGATAATGTAGGGCGAGCGGCGCGACAGGGCTTCCAGTCCGGCGCGAGCGATCTTTTCCCCCACCACCGAGCCCATGCTGCCGCCGAGGAAGGCGAAGTCGAACACCCCGAGCACGACGTCGCGGCCGTGCAAGCGCGCCCGCCCGGTGAGCACCGCCTCGGTGAGGTTGGTGCGCAGCATGGTCTTCTTGAGCTTGAGCCGGTACTTCTCTTTGGCGTCGCGGAAATCGAGCGGATCGAGGGACGTGATCGACCGGTACGTCTCGACGAAGGATTCGGGATCGGTGAGGACCTCGACGTACTGGCGCGCGCTGAGCGGGAAATGGTAGCTGCAGCTGTTGCAGACCCAGAGGTTCTTCTCCAGCTCGACGCGGTAAATGATCTCGGAGCACCCGGGGCACTTCATCCACATGCCCTCGGGCAGGTCTCGCTTCTCCGCCGTACGCTGGATCTTCACGCCCTGCTTGGCGCGATGCAGCCAAGACATCCTGGCTCCCTCCTGGTGGCCCGCCGCCGGGATTATAGGCGCGGGCCCGCGCCCCTCAATGATTTCCGCCGGGCGAGCTCCATGCCGGCCCGTGTATGGACCCACTGGAAACTATGCAACATCTTGGGATCATGGATATTGAGCTGTTTCTAATGCCCTGTCTGGAAAACCCTTCAGGGCTTCCCCGAGGCGGGTTTTTTTCGGCTCTGGCGGCCCACGGCCGACGCCGAGCGCCTCCGCCACGCGTGCGAAGACGTCAGCCCCCGGGCAGCGGCTCGAGTTCCTTCAACATCACCAGCGCGTCTTCGCCGTTGTCGGCGTAGTAGGCCCTGCGGATCGCTACCTGGCGGAAACCGAGTCCTTCGTAGAGTCGGATGGCGGCTTCGTTGCGGAAGCGCACCTCGAGAGTGGCCGTGCTCGCCCCCCGACGGCTCGCCCGGGCGCACACCTCTTCCATCATGCGCCGGCCGATGCCGCGCCGGCGCCAGCGCCCATGCACCGCCAGGTTGACGACGTGCACCTCATCGGCCACGTACCAGCAGAGGACGTAGCCGACGACCTCGCCGTCCCGCACCGCGACCAGGGATTCCGACACGTCCCATTGCAAGCGCAGTTCCTGCAGGAACATTTCCCGGGTCCACGGCGCAGCGAAGGTGCGCTCGATGGCGAGCACCTGCTCCAGGTGCTCGGCTCCCATCGCCTGCAGGCTGACTTCCATGCGGCCTCGACGGTTCTTTGGACGCGTACGACTTCTTTCGGACTCAACGCACCCGCGGCCCGAGGTCCGGATGGCGCAGGTAGAAAGGCGCGAGCCGTGCGAGCTCCACCGCGGTGCAGCCGCCGCGCGCGGCGAGGTCGAAGGCGGCCTGCGCCCGCGACTCCGGTGCCAAGTCGGCGCGTACGACCCAGGCCCCATCGTTCGCCGCCAGGAGCGCCGCCCCGGAGCCGGCGCAGGCCTGCACCGCCGTTCCCCCGCTCGGGCGCAGGAGCTCCCGCGCCAGCACGGGCGGGGCGCAAAAAGGCGGGACGAGGGCTCGCGGCATCTTCCCGCTCACATCATAAAGTCCGGCGTACACCTCGCCGCGGCGGGCATCGTGGCAAACAGCGAGGCTCCCGGCCTCGCCGCAGTACGCCGCCGCCTCCAGCATCAGGCTGTCGCAGACGAGGGGCCGCCAGCCCCGCGCGGCGGCGAGCCCCTGCGCGGTGGCGATGCCCACCCGCACGCCGGTGAAGCTGCCGGGCCCGGTGCACACCAGCACGCCCTGCAGGGCGGCCGGCGACAACTGCAGCTGACCGAGCACCTCCGCCACCGCGGCGAGCAGCGTCCGGCCCCGACCGCGCCGCGGTCCCGCCAAGGCTACCGCCAGGCGTTCGCCGCTCTGCAGCGCCACCAGCCCGGGCACTTCGCTCGCGTCGAGGTACAGTAGGTTGTCCGGCTGCTTCACCCTGTCGCCTCCGGCAGGTCCACGACGAGCCGCCGGCTGCCATCGGGCTGGAGCGAGATCTCCACCCGGATCGCCGCCGGGACCGGCACGCGATCGCCCCACTCCACCAGGCTCACCGTGCGCGGATCGTCGGCGGCGAGGAAACCGATGCCGTCCAGCTCCGCCGGGTGCACCACCCGGTAGAGGTCGTAGTGCACCAGCGGCAGGCGGCCCTCGTAGTGCACCGCCAAGGTGAAGGTGGGCGACAGCACGGTCGCCTGCACGCCGAGGGCCCGGGCCACGCCTTGGGCGAACTGCGTCTTCCCCACTCCGAGGTCGCCGCAGAGCAGCACCACCTCGCCGCCTTGCAGCGAGGCACCGAGACGCTCCCCCAGGGCGCGGGTCTCCTCGACGGAGTGACTCGTCCAGGCCTGTTGCACGGGTCCTACCGGCGGGGCAGCAAGTGGGCCACGGGCAGGATGACCTCTTCCAGCGAGATGCCACCGTGTTGGAAGCTGCCCTGGAATTGCTTCTCGTACTTGCGGAACTTGGTCGGGTAGACGAAGTAGAAGTTTTCCTTGGCGATGATGTAGTTCTCCGTGCTCCGCAGCTTGGGCAGCATGTAGTGCTCGGGCTCCTCCATGCGGAAGGCGCCCTTGTCGTCGCTACCCAGGTTCTCGCCGTACTTGTAACGCACGTTGGTGGAGGTGTCCCGGTTGCCCGTGGCGAGGGTGGGACGCATGCCTTGCACCGCGCCGTGGTCGGTGCTGACGAAAACCTCGATGCCCGCGGCGCTCATCTGCTTCAGCAGGTCGAAGAGCGACGAATGCTCGAACCAGCTCTGCGCCAGGCTGCGGAAAGCGGCCTCGTCCGGCGCGATCTCCTGCAGGATGGTGGATTCGCTGCGCCCGTGCGCCAGCACATCGATGAAGTTGAAGACCAGGGCGAAGAGACCGACGTCGGCCTTGCGCTGGACGGCGCGCTGGATCTCCCCGGCTTCCTCGGCGTTGTACACCTTGGCATAACGCACTTTGACCCCGGCAGGAGCGCCGAGACGCTGCAGCTGCAGTTCCAGCAGCTCGCGTTCGAAGCGGTTCAGGCTGTGCTCGCCGCGCTGGCTGTCCCAGTACTGCGGATGGCGGCGGTAGATCTCCAGGGGGAAGAGACCGGAGAAGAGGGCGTTGCGCGAGTAAGGCGTCGCCGAAGGCAGGATGCTGTAGTAGTGCTTGCGGTCGATGCGGAAGTACGGCGCCAGCAACGGTTCCATGGTGATCCACTGATCCAGGCGCATGCAGTCGACGACGATGAACGCCGCCCGCCTCCCTGCCTTCACCGTGGGGAAGACGTGGTTGCGGAAGACGTCGGGGGAGAGCTCGGGGCCCTGGCGTTGCTGCACCCAGCTCTTGTAGTGGCGGGTGACGAAGCGACAGAACTCGTAGTTCGCCGCCCGCTTCTGGTCTTCGTGGGTCTGGGAGAGACCGGTCTCGCGGTAGCGGTCGAGCTGCATGTCCCAATCGATCATGCGCAGGTAGGTGTCGATCCACTCCTGGTGGTCGAGCCGGTCGAAGCGGGACGGATCGAGCTCGCGGTACTGCGAGACGTAGTCCTTCGCCACCTGGGTGCCAGCGATCTTGTGGTGTTCCAGCAAGCGGCGGATGGCGGCCAGGATCTGATTCGGGTTCACCGGCTTGAGGAGGTAGTCGTCGGCGCGGCGGCCGATGGCTTGGTCCATGATCTCTTGCTCGTCGTTGCGGGTGATCATCACCACCGGGAGCTTGCCGTCGATCTGCCGGATCTCCTGCAGCGTCTGCAGCCCGTCCTTCCCGGGCATCATGGCGTCGAGCAGCACCAGGTCGAAGGTCCGTCCCCGCACCAGGTCGACGGCGTCGCCGCCGTTCGCCACCGGCGTGACCTCGTACCCCCGCTGCTCCAAGAAGGTGAGATGGGGTTTCAGCATCTCGATCTCGTCGTCCACCCAGAGGATGTGTCGCTTCTCCGTCATCCAAGCTCCTTGGTGCGGCTTGGCCCCCAGTGTATCCGACCCGGCGCCTCGGCTCACTCGCCGATCCAGTAGCGGCCGACGCCGAGGAAGCGCAGCTCGTGATCCAGGAAGACGAACTGCCCTTGATGGGACGTGCGCGCCGCCCGGCACACCCAGAGTCCCGAGGCGGCTTGCACCGCCGCCGCATCGGCCGGCGGCAGCTCCAGCATGTCGTGCAGGAAGGGCCCGCGCTTCAGGCTCTCGAGGTCGCGGCTCCACAAGCAGTCCAGGTCGTGTTCGCTCCACCGGCTGCCGCTCCGCCGCGCCAGCTCCGCCGCCGCCTGGCGCCGCGCCCTCCGCGCCGCCTCCACGCGGCGGCCGAAGTTCGTTCCTCCACTGTCCACCGCGCCGTGGCAGTGGAGGCGGAGCAGGGCGAACGCCGCGGCGCCGGGCTCGGCCTTCGCCGGCAACCGCCAACGCGAGGCCGCGGCCCGCTCGCGGAGCCGGAAGAGCACCTCGTGCTCGCTGTCTGTTCCTTCCCAGAGGATGAGGCGGATGTCGTCACGGCGGACGCTGCCGTCGGCTTGCAGAGGGAGCTCGAAGGCGGCACGGGCGCAGGGGGCGCCGGGGCTCGCGAGGTCTGCCGGCGCCACGGACAAGAGCCGCGGCGATTCCGGCGCGGCGCAGCCGCCGAGCGCCGCGGACCCGAGCGCTTCGACGAGCAGCAGGGCGCCGAGGGCCCGGAAAACGCCCGGGTTCAAGGCCGCGCCAGCTCGGGCCGCGCCGGCACCGCTGGCAGCCGCACCGCGAAGCAGATACCTCGGCGATCCGGGTTGTCTTCCACCCAGATGCGGCCCCCGTGGTACTCGACGACGATGCGGCGCACGAGAGTGAGCCCGAGCCCCCAGCCGCGCTGCTTCGTCGTGAAGCCCGGCTGCCAGATGCGCTGGCGCATGGCGGTGGGGATGCCGCGGCCGCTGTCGGCGATGCGCACCTCGACGCGCTCCGACCCGGCGGTGCGGGCACCCACTTGGATACGGCCCCTCCCTTCCAGAGAGTCCAGCGCGTTCTTCAGCAGGTTTTCGAACACCCATTCCACCAGCTCGCGGTTGCCGAGCACCGGCGGCAGGGGCTCGAGGGCGGTCTCGATCTGCACCGCCCCGCCCAGGTGGGGGGCACGGCGCTTGATGTACTGCACCGAATCCTGCAGCACCGCCGCCAGATCCAGAGGCACCAGGTCGGGCGCCGCACCGATCTTGCTGAAGCGCGCGCTCACCTTCGCCAGCCGTCCCAGGTCGCGTTCCATTTCGGCGTAGGTCGCTTGCTGTCGCTCGAGCGCCGCGGCCGCCGGTGTGCCGTCCCCCGCCTCCGCTTCGCCGCGCAGGAGTTGCACCCAGCCGAGGAGAGAGGTGAGCGGGGTCCCTAGCTGATGCGCGGTCTCCTTGGCCATGCCCACCCAGATGGAGCGCTGCTCGCCGAGCTTCATGGCGCGGAAGCCCAGGAGGCCGAGGACGACGAACACCGACACCGCCACGACCAGAATGACGGGCATCCAGCGCAGCTGCCGCGACACCTGGGAAACACCGAAGTGCACGTAGCCTTGGACGCTTCCCGCCACCACGATGGGTGTGGGCGGATTGCGGCGGTCGAACTCCCGCACCAGCGCTTCGAGCTGAGCGCGCTTCTGCTGCTGCTCCGGGGTGAGCGAGGGCCGGCCCAGCTCGCCGGGCTCGTCCTCTTCGGGAGGCGGCACGGAGACGCCATGCCAGACCAGTGGCGTGCCGTCCTGCATGGTGATGACGATGGGGAAATCGATCTCCCGCAGCAGGCTGTGCACGAGGTCGAAAGAGCCGGGACGATCCACTTGGAAAGCGGTTTCGCTGATGAAGCCGGAAAACACCCGGGTGAGCAACGCCGTTTGCTGCTCCATGCGTCGCGCCGTGTGCCCGGCGAAGACGATGGCCCCGAAGCCCACCAGCACCAAGCCCACGAGAAAATAGGCGGTGAGCAGCAGGCGTGGGCCCGAGCCGTAGACCTCGGGCAAGCGCAGGAAGTTGACGAATCGCCGCGACACGACCATCCCAGAAGAGCGCCGCGCCGACGGCGCGTCGGGCGGGTGCGCGCGAGTATATCCCGCTACGGCCTCGGGCCCCCCGCGGCCACGCCGCGCTGCCGCGCCTGGAGCGGCCCCGGGGCGGCGCGTTGACCCTCCTCCGGGGGGGGTCTACCATGCCGTGTCGGCCGTCGCGCCCCCCAAGGACCTGCGCCTTGGTTCTTCACCACCGGAGGCAAGCATCCATGTTCGCCGAGATCCTCGGCTTGGTGGAAAAACCAGTGCGCTACATCGGTGGCGAATGGAACCAGGTGGTGAAGCCAGCGCGGCCGGGACTGGCGCGCGTCGGCCTCGCTTTCCCGGACACCTACGAGATCGGCATGTCCCATCTCGGACTGCGCTTGCTCTACGAGTTGCTGAATCGAGCGGAGGATGTGGCGGCGGAGCGGGTCTTCTGCCCGTGGGTGGACATGGAAGCGGCGCTGCGCCGCTTCCGCCAACCCCTGGTAACGCTGGAGACGCGGACGCCACTCCACGCCCTCGACGTCCTCGGTTTCTCCCTGCAATTCGAGATGGAGTACACCAACGTCCTCACCATGCTCGATCTGGGCGGCGTGACGCTGCGCAGCAGCGCGCGCGGCGAGAGCGAGCCGCTGGTCATCGCCGGCGGGCCCTGCGTCTTCTCGCCGGAACCCATGGCGGACTTCATCGACGCCTTCGTCATCGGCGACGGCGAGGAAGCCTTCCCGGCCGTGGTGCAGCGCTGGGTGGAGCTGCGCCGCGCCAACGTGCCTCGCGCCGCAGCGCTGCAGGAGATCGCCGCTCTCCGCGGTGTCTACGTGCCCTGCCTCTATCGCACCGCCCTCGATCCCGAGACCGGGCTCGAGAACGTCGTCGGCCCGCGACCGGGCGTCACCGCACCCTTCCCGGTGCGCCGCGCTCTGGTGGAGAACCTCGAATCCTATCCCTTCCCGGCGGCGACGCTCGTCCCCTACGGCGAGATCGTCCACGACCGCGTGGCGGTCGAGATCGCCCGCGGCTGCACCGAGGGCTGCCGCTTCTGTCAGGCCGGCATCATCTATCGCCCGGTGCGGGAGCGCAGTCCCGCCGACGTCATCCGCTCGGTGAGCCAGGGCCTGCGCGAGACCGGTTACGACGAGGTCTCCCTCACCTCGCTGTCGACGGCGGACTACTCCTGCGTCACCTCCTTGGTGCGCACCCTGATGGACCGTTTCGAACGGGACCGCACCGCGCTCTCCGTCTCCTCCATGCGCGTCTACGGCCTGACGCGCTCCATCGCCGAGCAGCTCGCCCGGGTGCGGCGCACCGGCTTCACCGTCGCCCCCGAGGCGGGTACGCAGCGCTTGCGTGACCTGATCAACAAGGGGGTCACGGACGCCGATATCGAGATGGCGGCGCGCATCGCCTGGGAGGAGGGCTGGAGCCAGCTCAAGATGTACTTCATGATCGGCCTGCCTACGGAAAACGACGACGATGTGCGCGGCATCGCCAGCACCGGAATCCGCGTCTGGGAGCAGGCCCGCGCCATGGGGCATCGGCGCGCTCAGGTCACCGTCAGCGTCTCGGCGCTGGTGCCGAAGCCGCACTCCACCTTCCAGTGGGAGGCCATGGACCCTCCCGAGGAGATCCGCCGCAAGCAGCGCCTGGTGCTGGAGACGCTGCGACCGTTCCGCAACGTCCGCTTCAAGTACCACGGCGTCGAGGAAGGCGTGGTGGAATGCATCCTCTCCCGCGGCGACCGCCGGCTCGGCGCGGTCATCGAAAGCGCTTGGCGCCGCGGCGCTCGCTTCGACAGCTGGTCGGATCACTTCGACTACGGCCTCTGGCTCGATTGCCTGCGCCAGGCCGGCCTGGAACCGCAATGGTTCCTGCGCCGCCTGCCGCTGCATGCGCCTCTGCCTTGGGACCACGTCGACTCGCTGGTGGACAAGAAGTTCCTGGTGCGGGACCGGCACGCCGGGATGAAGGGCAAGTTCCTCCCGGCCTGCGAGAAGCCGTTCATCCCGCGGGATCCGGCGAAGACGGTGAAGCCCCTGGAGAGCGCTGTCCTCGTCTGCTACCAGTGCGGACTCGACTGCGATCTGGAGGCGATCAAGCGCGAGCGTCTCGAGCAACGCGACAGCCTGGCGTTACAGGGGCCGGAGATCGAAGCGGCTTTCCGGGGCGAGCGCGCTCCTGCCGCCGGGAGCGGGCCCGTCCAGCTGCGCTTGGCGCCGCGCGGCGCTACCCAGGCGCCGACGCGGAGCGACGGTCTGGCGACGAACGCCTTCGAGGCGGCGAGCGGCAGCTTGCACGGCGAGCACGGCGGCGCACCGCCGGAGGCTACGGCAGCCCCGGCGATGCCGGGCCGCCGCGAGAGCCCGCGCCCGCCCTCGGTCCCGGCGAGCCGCGATCTCGCCCCGCACTTCGAGCTCGCCGGCAGCGCCACTGCCGCGCCCGAGCCGCGGCGGCGCTACCGCGTCTGGTACGCCAAGAGCGGCGATCTGCGCTGGCTGTCGCACTTGGATCTGGTGCGGGCGCTGCAACGGGGCTTTCGCCGCGCCGACATCCCGATGACCTACAGCCAGGGTTTCCATCCGGCGCCGCTCATGTCCTTCGGCCCGGCGCTCGCGGTCGGCACGGAGGGCGGCGCCGAGGTCTTCGATTTCGAGTCCGGTCAGGAGCTAGTGCCTGAGGACCTGGTCGCCCGGCTCGCCACGGCACTGCCCGGCGAACTACGCGTGCGCGCCGTGCAGCGCCTCGAAGCCGGGGCAGCGCCGCTGTCGCGCTGCATCGACCTGGGCGAGTACCGCGCTTGGATCAACCCAGCGCGGCGGCAGCTGACGCCGGAGCTCTTCCTGGCCCTGGACGCGCTGCCGTTCCACGATGCGGCCTGGCAGGAGGAGCGCCTGCAGGCGTTGCTCGGGCGCGCCAGCTTGGTGGTGACGCGGGCCGACAAGGAAGGCAAGAGCCTCGACATCCGTCCCTTCATCCGTGACCTGCGCTACGCTGCCGACAGGGGCACCGTGGAGATGTGGCTGCGCCTCGGCTCGCAAGGACAAGCGCGCCCCCAGGAAGTGTTGGAAGCCCTGTACGGCGTGCCCGGTGCCTGCTTCCGCCTCCGCCGCGAGCGGATCGGGGCGGAACAGGACATCGCCCCCGGGCTACCGGCGCTGGTGCCGGCCTGAGCGGCGCTCGCGCCCGGACCCACGACCCAAGTCACTGCAGCGCGGAGGAAGCGTGCAGGTCTATCTCGAAACCTACGGCTGCCAGATGAACGAGTACGACTCGGAGCTCGTGCGCACCATCTTGCAGAACGGCAGCTTTCGCATGACGCCGGAGCTGGACGATGCCGACGTCGTCCTGCTCAACACTTGCGCCATCCGCGAGTCGGCGCACCAGCGCATCCATGGACGCCTCGGCCACCTTTACCAGCTGAAGAAGCGCAACCCTCGTCTGATCGTCGGCGTCCTGGGCTGCATGGCCCAGAGCCTGAAGCAGGAACTCCTCGACGCCCATCCGGTGGTGGACCTGATCGCCGGTCCCGATGCCTACAAGAAGCTGCCGCGCCTCATCCACGCGGTCTGCGACAGCGGGCAGAAGGGCCTCGAGATCGACCTCTCGGAGTACGAAACCTACAGCGACATCGTCCCCGAACGAGTGCCGGGGGTGAACGCCTGGATCGCCTGCATGCGCGGCTGCGACAACTTCTGCACCTTCTGCGTCGTTCCCTACACCCGCGGGCGGGAGCGCAGCCGGGACCCGGAGAACATCGTCGCCGAAGCACGCCAGCTCGCCGCCGCCGGTCACAAGCAGGTGACGCTCCTGGGGCAGAACGTCAACTCCTACCGCTTCGAGTCCACCGACTTCGCCGCGCTGCTGCTGCGCGTCGCTGCCCTCCCCGGCATCGAACGGGTGCGCTTCACCTCGCCCCATCCCAAGGATTTCCCCCGCCGGCTGCTGCAGGCCATCGCTTCCCATCCGAAGCTGTGCAAGCACATCCACCTGCCCCTGCAGGCGGGCAACGACGCGGTGCTGGAGCGCATGCGCCGGACCTATACCCGCCAGGAGTTTCTCGCTCTGGTGGACGAAATCCGCGCCACCCTGCCGGAGGTGTGCCTGTCCACCGACGTCATCTGCGGCTTCCCCGGCGAGGATGATGCCGCCTTTGCCGACACCGTCGCGGTCTTGGAGCAAGTCCGCTTCGATTCGGCTTTCATCTTCAAGTACTCCGAGCGGCGCAACACCATCGCGCAGCGGAAGTTCGCCGACGATGTCCTGGAGGCGGTGAAGAGCGAGCGGGTGGTGCAGCTCGTCGCCCTGCAGAAGAGCATCTCCCTGGAGCGGCACCGGCGCGCCATCGGCAGCACCTTGCCGGTGCTCCTGGAGGGCACGAGCCGCAAGTCGAGCGCCGACCTCCTCGGCCGTGACGATGGGAACCGTTGCGTCGTCGTGCCCGGCGCCGGCCTGGCTCCAGGAATGCTCGTCCCCGTCCGTATCCTCGCCGCCTCGGCCCACACCCTCCTCGGACAAGCCCTCACTCCGGCGGGAAGCCGCGTCGGAAGCAGACCCTGACTGGGGTAATTCCACCACGGCGGGGGAAAGGGATCGCGGCAGCGCCGTGGCTTCCGGCGCACTCACTGGCGGCACGCCTGCCTTTCTGCGTCAGGCCTGCGTCATGGCGGCTGGATCCGTCGCCAAACGCTCCCGCCCCGGCAGGATGGTCGGCACCCGCTGGCCGGTACAGCCGATGCCAGGGCCCTGCCGCCCGAAGCGCTCGAACCGTTCAGAAACTGGGAACCACCGCACCCACGTCGGGTGCGGCGGGCGCTCCCTTCGGAGCGCAAGTGTCGCCGCGACCGCGAAATAACGCCGCCGGGCAGAGAGCGCACTTGACGGCCGACCCTCCGGAAGAACAGAATAAGGCGCCCCCTTAGAGATCCGAGACGGGCGCCGCTCAGGTACGCAGGAGTGCCTCTGCAGCGAGCAGGTGGGCCCAGACGACGATGCCGCCACGGAATGGAGGACCTCTCATGAAAAGACAGCTTGCTTTGGTTCTCGTGCCAGCGCTCCTCGCGCTGGTTTCCTTCAACGCCTGGGCCTCGGATGGTGACATCCTGATGGTGTCCCAGGTGGTCGGCACCGGGGGTGGCCATACGGGGGACGAGTGCACGTTCTGGAAGATCGTGTTCAACAACTCCAGCCCCAACGGCAAATCGCCCTGGGGTGTGTGTCAGCCTCCCGTGATCAAGGTCTACGCCGAATTGAAGGGCGCGAGCGCCAGTGGCATCTCGGGTGTCGAGTACGCCGGCACCTACGGACCGACCAACGCTCCGGATCCGGGTTACTTCTTCATCGAAGTCCCCGCTCCGGCGACGACGGTCCTGGGCAACGCCTTCTTCCCGCCGGATCCGGCCCCGCGCGGCCAGAACATGGTGTGGGATACGTGCCAGACCGGTGGCAGCGCGGGTCGCGTGCTGCTCGCCACTCTCATCGTGATTCCCACCACTCCGTGCGGCGCTGAAGCCCTGCCGGGAGAGATCCACTTGGCGGGGGGGCGGCACAACGATCCCTCGAACCCGTTGTTCCGCTGCCCGCTGTTCACGGTGTGCGACGCTCCGGTGTTCACCAAGGTGTGCTTGGGTGACAACCTCACCCTCTGCCCGGCGCCGATCATCCCGGGCTGCGGTACGCCTGGCCGTCCGCCGTGCCCGAACGTCGCCACCTGCTCGACGAGCGGCTCGTTCGCCATCAACGATCCCACCAGCCCTGGCGTCGGCGCTTGCAGCCCAGCGCCCGGGAAGACCGCTCCCAGCGCGGCCGTCGCCAGCGAAGCCACGTGGAGCCAGATGAAGGCCCTGTATCGGTAGTCCGTCTGTCTGGGCCGAACGAGAGAGGGCTCCTGCGGGAGCCCTCTCTTTTTTCCCCCTCCCTCTGCTCCCTCCCTCAATGCCGCAGGAAGAACAGGTAGAGGAGCACCACACCGAGATCGGCACCCAGATGGCTTGCCGCCGACCACCAGGCGTGACCATGGCGTTCGTGCAGCGCCGCCCAGAGACTCGCCGCGACGAGAACACCGCCAGCGAAGAGCAGGCCCCGTGTCACACCGAAGCTGGGGAGGAGAAAAACGAGGTGGAGCGGTATGAAGCCAACGACGGAAAGTGACACCGCCCCCGCACGCCCCAGCGGACGTTTCACCGCGGCACCCAGAAGCGTGCCGCGCCAGAACCATTCCTCCAGCCAGGGATTGAGGAGCACGTAGAGGCCGAGCAAACAAACGTCCGTGGGCGGCGCGAGACCCCAGGACTTCCAGAGCGGTGGGACGGGCGGTGCGACACCGAGCCAGCGCGCCCCGGCCCCGAGAGCGAAGACGGCGATCGTGGTGAGCGCCGCCACCGCGAGGAGTGCTGGTGCCGGTGGCCGCGTTCCCAGCCTGCCTCCCGCTGCCGCGGCCGCGAGCGCGCACGCTGCTTGATAGCCCAGCATCGTCACCCAGGCAGCCGCCTGCCCGTGCAGCAGGAGCGCCACCACGGGCCCCGATGCGAGGGCCCAGAGAACCGCGATGCCCGTACGCATGGTCCTAGTGTGTCGCTTCGATACAGGAGGGCGCCACCGGGAAGCGTGTCGGAGTTTACCTGGTAGCGACGCGCAGAGCTCTCGACGTCTCTGAGCGCGAGCGCACCTCGGCTTCCCGCAGCCCCTTGGCAGGGCAACGTCGAAGCGTTATTCTCTCCGCCTCCGCCGCCCGCGCTCCGCGACCCAGAATGCAAACCGGTTCAGCCTCGAGGCATCGATGTCGTCGCCGAGGAGGGCAGTCGGGTTGCTCCGGTTCCGGAGGATCGCCGATAATCGAATGGGGTGGATCGCCGCATCGATGTCGAGGCTGACCGACCGCATCACAGCTTTGCAGGAGGTTGCCGTGCTCAGCCGCCGCCAGGTCGTTTTCTTCGCCCTTCTCCCCCTGCTCTCCGTGGTCGCTGCCCGGCCGACCGCCGCCGCCACCTGGGGCGTCCAGTCCGTCCAGGCCTCGGGATTCGAGCAGGGACACAACGCCACCGCGATCGCGCTCAACGCCCAGAACCAGGCGCGGATCGCCTACTACGAGGGCACGGGGCGGGATCTCCTCTACTCCGAGAAGTCCGGCGGAGCCTGGATCACTACCATCGTCGACACCACCGGCGACACCGGGCGCTGGGTTTCCTTGAGCGTAGACAGCCAAGGGAATCCGCACATCAGCTACAACTACTTCCTCGACCCCAACGGCGCTCCGGTGGGCGACCTCAAGTACGCCACCCGGAGCGGCGGAGTCTGGACCCGGCAGAGTATCGACACCGCGGGAAACGTCGGCGAGTACACCTCGATCGCCCTCGATTCCCAGGGGAACCCGCACATCAGCTACTACGACAACACCAACGGCAATTTGAAGTACGCCCGCCGCTCCGGCGGCAACTGGACGGTCGAGACGGTGGAGACCACGGGCAACGTGGGTGCCTACAGCTCCCTCGCCCTCGACGCCCAGGACAACCCGCGCATCGCCTACCAGGACCTGACCACTTTCCGGGTGCGCTATGCCTCCAAATCCGGCGGCACTTGGAGCTTCGAGACCCCGAGCGGTGTCGGCCCCGTGTTCCCCGTGCAGATCAGCTTGGATCTCGACAGCCAAGGGAATCCGCACCTCGCCTACTACGACCAGAACGTCAACAAAACCAAATACGCCAACAAGTCGTTGTCGACCTGGAACAACGGCATCGCCACCGCCCTCGGCGCCGAGCTGCACGGCTCTTTCCTCTCACTCCGGGTCGATGCCCAGGACATCCCGCACCTCGGCTACTACGATTCCTTCACCGCCAAGGTGATGTACGCGGTGAAGAATGGCGAGGGCGGGACCTACTGGGTGCCGGTGCCGGTGGACGAGTTCGGCCCCCAAGGCCCCTGGACCAGTCTGGCCCTGGACAGCTCTGGGTTCCCGCACTTGAGCTTTCACAGCCCGAGCGTGGGGACTGGACAGGTGCGGTACGCCGTCTTCACCGATGACACCTCCGACGTCGTCGGCGCCGGCGGCGCGCCCTTCGTCTCCCTCGACGCATTCCCCAACCCCGTCCGCACCGGAACGCAGCTGGTGCTGCAGTCGCCCCGTACGATCCCGGTGGCGTTGCTCGTTCTCGACGCCCGCGGCCGCATGGTGCGCGACCTCGGTCAGCGCGAGCTCACCGCGGGCATGAACCGCACCTCCTGGGATGGGCGTGATGCCACCGGCAGCCTCGTCCCGGCGGGCGTCTACTTCGCCGTCACCCGGCCCGAGGGGATCGCCACCCCACGCAAGCTGGTCGTGGTTCACTAGAGTCCTGGGCAGGCTTGGGTCCCCGCCACACTCCGGAGCCCCGCGCGTCCACCGATGCGCGGGGCACGTCGGCCCGGGTTTTTCCTGCTATCTTCCCCGCCGGAATCCTCTCGCAGTTGGCAACTCCGCTCTGGACGGGCACGAGCGCCATGGTCTGGCAGAAACCCGAGCGTCTCCTCCCGCCCCGGATCGTGGACGCTTTGCTGGCGGTGCACGCCGGGGATGCGGCGCGAGCCCTGCAACTGCTGGGGTCGAGCGAGCGCGACGATGCGCTCACCGCGGATGTCGTGCGCCTGGTGCGGGGTCTGGCGGCGGCGGAGTCCGGCGAGCGGCCCCGGGCGCGGTCGCTCCTGCGGCCGCTGCTCGCTCACGCCGATGTCTCCATCGCCCTGGCGGCGACGCTCGCCAGCGTCGAGATGCGCATGCAGCAACGCAGCTTCGCCGGCGCCATCCCGTGGCTGTCGCGCTTGCGCCGGCACGTGAGCGACGAGCCCACGAAGCTGGTCCTCGATGCCTCGCTGCTGCGCTTGCGCCTGCGGCGCGGGGTCCTCGTGACGCCCGCCGAGGTGGAGCGCCTGCAGCAGCGCCTGCTGCGCCGCCATCCCGCCGCGGTGCACGCCACCCTCCACCTGCTGGCCTGCGAGCGCGCCCTCTATGCTGGAGAGCTCGCTGCCGCCGCCGGCGCGGCGCGTGCCGCGCACCCCTACGTTTCCTCCTCCCAGCTCGCGGCGCTGCGGCGTTGGCATCAAGCCATGGCCGGCCTGCTGCACGGCGCACCGGTGGCGCTGGTGGAGGATTGGCGCCGGCCCTGGCGCGCCATGTCGCGCGCCGAGCTCGGCGACTTGGAGCGCGAGCCGTGGCAGCTCTGGGTCGATCTACGCCGCATGCAGCTCCTGGAACGCCGCAGCATGCGCGCAGAGGAGCGGGCGGTGCACTTCGCCGCGGTCCCGGAAGTCTGGGAAGTGTGGAAGCTCCTGGTCACCGCGCCCTCGCGGCGGCTCGAATGGGCGGCGCTGCAGCGAGCTCTGGCGCTCCCCGAACCGGCAGCAGCGCGGCAACGCGCTGCCGCTCTGCAAGCCCATCTGGCGGCGCACGACGCCGGCAGGCTGCTCCGTCTTGGGAGCCGCGGTTGCAGCTTGACGGCGCGCCGTTTCGTGCACCTGCATGCCCCGGAACCGCTGCACCCGACGCAGGCGCGCCTCCTGGGAGAGCTCTCCGAACATCCCGGCTCGCGCAGCCAAGAGCTGGCGCGGGCGCTCCGCCTGCCACGGCGCACGGCGCTGCGACACTTGCACGCGCTCCGCACTCGCGCCCTCGTGCTCATGGCAGGCGGCGGTGCGGAAGCGCGCTATTGGGCGATCTGAGTGCTGGAGATCTGAGGCGTTTCTAACGGGTCCGACGCGGCGGCAGGGTCGCCAGGATGTCTTCGCCGACGGGAGCCGGCTCGACGCGTGGTGGCGTCTCCCGCACGAGCCCGCGGCTTTCGGCCCTCGCCGGCTCCGGCCGGATTCCCAACGGCTCCGGCCCCGGAGCCGCTTCCGGTGCCGCCGCGCGCTGGCGCCGCGACCAGCGCGCCGCGCTCGTCGTCCCGAGGGAGAAGCCCACCGCCAAGGCGACGGCGACGGGGAAGAGCCGCGTCTGCCCTAGCAGGATCCCGCCGCCAAGAATGGCAAAGACGGCACCGAGGCCGTAGAGCAAGAGCACGGCGCCGCGGTGCGACAAGCCGAGCCGGAGCAGCTTGTGATGGGTGTGCTCGCCGTCGGCGCTGAAGATGTGTTGTTTGGCCACGAGGCGGCGGCAGATCGCGGTCACTGTATCCAGGATCGGCACGCCGAGCACGGTGGCGCCGCCGAGGAGCGCGGTCCAGAACCCCAAGCGCGGCGCCAGCAGACAGGCCAGGAACGCCAGCACGAACCCTAAGAACATGCTCCCCGTGTCGCCCATGAAGATCTTGGCCGGATGGAAATTGAAACGCAGGAAAGCGAGCAATGCCCCGATGAGACTGAGGGCGACGAGCACCACCGCCGCGTCGCCGAGACGGACGCCGACGGCGAGGAACGCCGTCGCCGCGAGCACCGCGAGACCTGCAGCCAGACCATCGAGCCCGTCGATCAGGTTGACGGAGTTGCAGACGCCGACGTACCAGAACACGCTGAGGGCCACCGCGAAGAGCGCGAACGGCTCGAGCACCGGTCCGCGCCACAAGCCCGCGCCCATGGCGACGATGCACACCGCCCCCAGCACCTGGTAGGTCAGCTTCACCGACGCCCGGAGTCCGCGCATGTCGTCCACCAGCCCGAGGCCGAAGACGACGAGCAAACCCGGCAGCAGCGCCAGGATGCGCGACGCTTGCGGGATGCCGAACGGCGTGGCCAGGAGCGCCAGCAAGGCCAGGAAGAAACCCGCGAAGATCGCCACGCCGCCCAAGTGCGGAATCGCTCGGGCGTGCAGTTTTCGGCCGTTCGGTTTGTCGCCCAACTTCCACTGCACGGCGAAGCGCCGCACCTGAGGTACGAGGAGGTGTGTGGTCGAGAAGGCAACAGCCAGTGGCAGGAGAGCAACCAGGACTGGAAACGGCAAAAAGCACCCTACCCGGACGATGGGACCAGCTTTCCGACGCTTGCGGGAAGAGCCTCGGGCAGGCGTTCCGCCGCGGAGCGTGGGCCCCGCCAGAACGATGGAAGTCTAGGTTCGGACTCCCCCTCCGTCAAGTGCCCCACCCTGCGCACACCTTTGCAACTGGCGTACCCCCGGTGTCGGGAGCCTGCCTGGACTCGGTCGAGCCGCGCATCGATCGGAGAGCCGCTCAGGCCCTGGCCGCGAAAAAGGCGTCGAAAACCTCGACGATGCGTTCCGCCGTCTGCCCATCCCATTTCTCCGGTGCTTCCCCGCGCGGTTTCGGCTGCTTCAAGATCGCTTCCGCCGCGGCCCCGATGCGCTCAGGATCGCGCCCGACGATGTGGTTCGTCCCCTGGCTCACCGTGATCGGCCGTTCGGTGTTCGGCCGCAAGGTCAGACAGGGAACGCGCAACACCGTGGTTTCTTCCTGGATGCCCCCCGAGTCGGTGAGCACCAGACGGGCCGCCGCCTCCAGGGCGAGGAAATCGAGATAGCCCACCGGCTCGACGAGCTGCACCTGCTCGGGTTCCAGACGGAACTCCTCGATCATCTTGCGTGTCCGCGGGTGCACCGGGAACAGCACCGGCAGCCGCGCCGCCAGGCGCTCCAGCACTTGCAGGAGATCTTGCAGCATCCTCTTGTCGTCCACGTTGGCGGGACGATGCATGGTCACCAGGGCATAACCCTCGGGCGCCAGTCCGTAGCGCTCCCAAGCGCGCGTCGCCTGCGCCCGAGGTAAAGCATGCAGCAGGCTGTCGATCATGATATTGCCCACCCAGTGGATGCGCTCCGGCGCGACGCCCTCGCGCCGCAGGTTGGCGTCGGCGTCGGGTGACGGCGTCAACAGCAGGGTGGCCATCTGATCGGTGAGGAGTCGATTGATCTCTTCCGGCATGCTGCGGTCGAAGCTGCGCAGGCCGGCCTCGACGTGCGCCACCGGGATGTCGAGCTTGCACGCCACCAGCGTGGCAGCCAGCGTCGAGTTCACGTCGCCGACCACCACCACCAGGTCGGGCGGCTGGCGCTGCAGCACTTCTTCCAGGGCCAACATCACCCGCGCCGTTTGCTGCGCGTGGCTGCCGGAGCCGACGCCGAGATGCACCTCCGGAGCGGGGATCTCCAGTTCCTCGAAGAACACTCGCGACATGTTCTCGTCGTAGTGTTGCCCTGTGTGCACGATGCGATGCTGCCAGTCGCGGCGTTGCCGGAGCGCGCGGGCCAGCGGTGCCAGCTTCATGAAGTTGGGACGTGCCCCCACGACGGAGAGCAGTGCCGGACGGCGCCCGGCCCCGGCGTCTTCGGCCCGCTCCGCCGCGCCGGCCGCCCTCATGGGTTCTTCTCCGGCTCGGGAGGCGCGCCGGCGGCATACTGGCTGCGATAGTAGGCGGCGAACTCACCGCTCTTGATGCGTCCCCACCAGTCGCGGTGCTCCGCATACCAGCGCACCGTTTGCGCCAGACCTTCCTCCAGGCTCCAGCGCGGCTGCCAGCCCAGGACTCGCACCTTGGCGTCGTCGACGGCGTAGCGGAAATCGTGGCCCGGCCGATCGCGGACGAACTGCTTGAGCGCCGGGTCGCAACCGGTGTGTTGGACGATGCGATCCACCAGCCAGAGGTTCGGTCGCTCGTTGCCGCCGCCGATGTTGTAGATCTCGCCGTTCCGCCCTTGCCTTCCGACCAGTTCGATGGCGCGGCAATGGTCTTCCACGTACAGCCAGTCGCGCACGTTCTTCCCATCACCATAGATCGGGAGCGGCTTGCCCTCGAGAGCGTTCGTGATGTGCAGAGGCACCAGCTTCTCCGGGTGCTGGTACGGCCCGTAGTTGTTGCTGCTGCGGGTCACCAGCGCCGGCAGCTTCCAGGTGGTGACGGCGGCGAGCACCAGGAGATCGCCGGCGGCCTTGCAGGCGGCGTAGGGGTTGGAGGGGCGCAGCGCCGTGGCCTCGTCGCTCTTGCCCTCGGCGCGGCTACCGTAGACCTCGTCGGTGGACACCTGCACGTACCGCTGCACCTGCAGCTCCCGGGCGGCGTCGAGCAGCACCTGCGTGCCCCGCACATTGGTCCACACCACCGCCTCGGCATCCTGGAGTGAACGGTCCACATGGCTTTCGGCGGCGAAGTTGTAGACGAGAGCGCAGCCTTGCATGACCTCGCGCACCGTGGCACGGTCGGCGATGTCACCGCGCACGAAGCGCAGGCGCGGGTCTTGGCGCCACGGCGCCAGGTTTTCCACGTTCCCTGCGTAGGTGAGCTTGTCCAGGACGACGACTTCGGCGTCCGCCTGCTGGCGCAGCATGAAGTCCACGAAGTTGCTGCCGATGAATCCGGCCCCGCCGGTCACCAGGATGCGCGCCACGCTCGGCCTCCCCTCGCCGCGGGCCCGCCGGCCCGGACCGCCGGATCATACCTGCCGGCGCGGGCGGCCGCCCGCCGGAGCCTCGACAGGCCGCAGGAGAAGGGGAGCGGCGCGGCATGGGGCCGTGCCGCGGCGGGAACGACGGTTCAGCGGCCGAAACACTCGTAGCGGAAGCCCAGGGCCTCCATCCGGTCGCGGTCGTAGATGTTGCGGCAATCCACGAGCACGGGCCGGCGCAGCAGTTCCTTGAGGCGTGGCAGGTTGAGGTCCCGAAACTCGTTCCACTCGGTGCAGAGCATGACCCCATCGGCCCCGGCGGCGACCTCGTAGGGGTCCTTGCACAGGACGATCTCGGGTTCCGCAGCGCGCACCTTCTCCATGGCGATCGGGTCGTAGCCGCGCACGCTGGCGCCCTTCTCGCGCAGCGCCCGGGCGAGCTTGATCGCCGGCGCTTCGCGGATGTCGTCGGTGTTGGGCTTGAAGGCCAGACCGAGGAGTCCGATGGTGCCGCCGTTCACATCCCCGAGCAGGCGCTCCAGCTTCTGCAACGCCAGCTGCGGCCGCTCCTCGTTGACCTCGATGGCGGCTTTGACGATGCGCATGTCGTACCCGACCTGCTCGCCGATCTTCACCAGTGCTTCCGTGTCCTTGGGGAAGCAGGAGCCGCCATAACCGATGCCGGCGTGGAGGAACTTTTCGCCGATGCGCCGGTCGAGGCCCATGGCCTTGGCGAGCACGCGGACATCGGCACCGTAGCGCTCGCAGAGAGTGGAGATCTCGTTGACGAAGGAGATCTTGGTGGCCAGGAAGGCGTTCGAGGCGTACTTGATCAGCTCCGCCGTCTCCAGATTCGTCACCACGATGGGCGTCTCGCTCAAATAGAGGGGGCGGTAGATCTCCTGCATGATGGCGCGGGATTGCTCGCTCTCGGCGCCGATCACCACGCGGTTCGGGCGCATGAAGTCCTCGATGGCGGAGCCTTCGCGCAGGAACTCCGGGTTCGAGGCGATGTCCACCACGCTGCCCGGACGGGCGAACTCGTGCACCCTCTCCAGCAGCTTGCGGCCCGTGCCGACGGGAACGGTGCTCTTGGTCACCAGGAGCTTGTAGCCGTCGATGTGGGGCGCGATGTCCTCGACCACGCGGAAGAGGGCGCTCAGATCCGCATGTCCATCGCCCCGGTCCGGCGTCCCGACGGCGATGAAGAGGACGTCGCTCTGTCGCATCGCCGGCAGCAGCTCGGTGCTGAATTCCAAGCGTCCGGCCTTGGCGTTGCGCCGGACCAGCTCGTCGAGCAAGGGCTCGAAGAAGGGGATCTCGCCGCGCTCGAGCATCTGGATACGCCGGGCATCCACGTCCACGCAGACCACCCGGTTGCCGAAATCGGCGAGGCAAGCACCGGTGACGAGTCCCACGTAGCCGGTGCCGATCATGGACACCTTGTACATCGCCCGCTCCTCTGACGCCGCCGGACCGCAGGACTCCCGAGCGGTGGCATGCTAGCACGCCGCCGGAAGCAACGAGATTCCACGCGAGCACCAAAGCAAGGATCGTTCACGAAGCGCCGGAAACCACGCCCGGGCGGCCGTTCACAAGACCAGCGTCGCGCAGTCGACCCTCTGGGCCTGGAGCCGCGCCGCCAGCGCCTCGGCCTGGACGCTCTCGCAGGTGTAGAAGAACACCTGGTGCTCGCGGGCCAACTCAGCCACCAACTCCAGCGCCGCCTGGAGGCGATCCGGATCGTACTGCACGAAGGGATCGTCGAGCAGAAGGGGGAGGCGTTCGCCGTCCCGTGCCAGGATTTCTCCCGCCGTCACCCGGAGTGCGAAGTACAGCTGATCCGCCGCGCCGCCGCTCAAGGCTTCGACGCCGAACATGCCGTCGCCGTCCATGCGCACTCGCGGGGTCAGATCCTCGTCCAGACGCACTTGGCTGTGGGTTCCGAGCGACAAGCGCGCGAACAACTGTCCGACGCGATCGTTCATCCTGGGCGCGGCCTCGCGGTGCAGCGAGGTGGCCACCTGCTGCAGTGTTTCCGTGGCGAGATGCAGCGCGGCGGCGCGGCGGCGCTCGATCTCGCTCTGTGCCTCCACTTCCTGCAAGCGTAGTTCGATCTCCGCCGGCAAGCGGCCTTCCTTCTCCCGCGCCGCCAGGCGCTCTTCCAGCTGCGCCTGCTCCGCCGCGAGCCGGTCCTTGTCGCGGGCCACCTCCTCCAGCGATGCCGGCGAGAACGCGCCCACCGTCTCCGGCGCCGCCGCGCCGGAGCCGAGGGCGAGCGCCGCTTCCAGCTCCGCCGCCCGCGCTTGCAGGGTCTCCACGCTCTCGCCACCCAGCACGCCGCGCTGCTCCCGCTGCCACGACTCCAGCGCAGCGAGCAACGCCTGCCGCTCCCCCGCCCGCGCCACGCGGGCGGCGAAGTCTTCCAGGTCCGCGGCGCCGTGCTGCTGCAAGCTGGCGGCGAGCGCCGCCTTCTCGCCTTCGAGGCGCGCCGCCTGCGCTTCCAGCTCCGCCGCGGACGCCTCGTTCTGCTGTTCCAGCTGGCCCCGTTCCTCGCGCAAGCGCTCCAGCCAGGCGCACGAACGGCGCAGCTGCGGCAAGCTCCGCAGGGCCTCTACCAGGCGGTGCAGCTCGGCGGAATCCTCCGGTTCCGCCGCTGCCGTGCTCTCCTCCTCGGCGAACGGCAAGAGCTGGAGCGCCGCCGGATCGGCCTCCTCCTGCAGGGTCCGCAACGCCTGCGCCTTGCTGCGCTGGACTTCGCGATGCAACGCCGCCGCCCGCCCGGACAGCTCGGTCTCCAGCTGCACCAGCTCGCGGCCGCCCGGAGCCGAGATTCGTTCCGCTTCGGCACGGAGAGTTTCGTAGTCCCGGCGCGCCTGCTCGATCTCCGCCAGGTTCTGCACGCCGTTGCGCTCCAGCACACCCTCGAGCCACTCCGCGGCGGCGTGCTGGTCCTGCTCCCCGAGCGCTGCGCGCACCGCCAGGCTCCGCGCCAGGTCGCGTCCGACCACCACCTGACGCAATGCGGTCAGGCAGACACCCGCCGCCGCCGCCATCACCGCGGCGAGGGCAGCGGCTCGCACCCACAGCGGCGCGATGCTCGGCGCCAGCACCGCTCCGAGCGTGAGCGCCGACACCGCGGCCAGCGCCACCAGCCCGAACCACGCCGCGCTCCCCCGGCGGGCGCGATAGGCTGCCGCGGCGGCCTCCGCTTCGGCGCGGCGCACTTCCGCGTCCCCGCCGCGCGCCCGCTGTCGTTGCGCCGCCAGCTCGCCGAGAAACTCGTCCCGCGTCCAGTCGCGCCCGTGATGCCGGCGCAAACGGTCCACGATGCCCCGATTCCGCCGTTGTTCCTCCGCGTATCGCGCCCGCGCGCCGCGCAATCTTCCCAGGTTCTCGCGCAGGTGCTCCGCCTGTCGCAGCAGCTCCTGAACGCGGGCGCGGTCGAGGCCGCCGAGCGCGGCGGCGAGCCGCGATTCGCTCGCCCCCAGCACCTGGGCCCGTTCCCTGCCCCGCTCCCAGCGGGCCCGGCGCTCTGCCAGCGACGCCGCCAGCGTGGCGATCCCGGCGGCACGCTCCCGGGCCGGCGCGTAGGCCGCCACGTCCACGGTGGCCACATCGGCGAACTGCTCGAGGCGGCGGCGCAAGGTGGCGCACTCGTCCTCCAGCGTCTGCAAGCGGTGCAAGCGCCCGAGCAGCTGGGCCCGTTCGCGCTCGTGTTCGGCGCGCCGATTCTCCGCCCAGGCTTGGCTTTGCGCGGCGTAGTCCCGCGCCACCGCCTCGCGGCGCGCATGCAGGTCGAGGATCTCCATCTGCCGCGCCCGCGCCGCGTCCAGTTCCTCTTGCAAGCTCCGCCGTTCGCGCAGGAGCAGGCCGAGGCCGCGGCTCGGCGTGCGCTCGCTGCCCATGCGTTCCTCCATCTGCGCCAAGAGGGTGAGCGCCGTCGGCGCCGACATCTGTTCGTCCCCGCTGTCCAGGAGACCCTGGATGCGGGCGCGGAGCGCCCCGACGCCGCCGAGCGCCGGCGGCCCCGCCAGCTGCCCCATGGCCGTGGTCGCTTCGAAGAGCCGCCGCGACAGCTGGATCTGGCGCTGCATGAACGGCCGTTCCTTGCGCTCGTCCAAGGGAAACTCCGCCGTCCGCTCGCGCCCGGTGATCGCATCCAGGAGGCGCAACGACTCCTCGCGGCGTTCGAACACCCGGAGCACCTCGAAACGCTCGCCGCTTTCCAGGTCGTAGACGAGCCTGCCGCTGTAAGCCGCGCCGCTCCAGGGCCGGCAGCGCTCGTACTCCGGCAGGTACTCGCGCCGGCGGCGGTCCTCCCGCTTCAAGCCGAAGAGCATGGCGAGGAGGAACTTCTGCAGCGTCGACTTCCCCGATTCGTTGTCACCGACCACGATCTGCACGCCCGGGGCGAAGCGGAACTCGCGCTCCACGAGCTTGCCGAAACCGCGGATCGATGCTTCCAGGAGGCGCATGGAGTTTAAGACCTCAGCGCAGTTGCGGGCGCCCGGCGAAGGCGTCCAGGCCGAAGTGGAGCGCCCGTCGCACCACGTCCTTGTCGGGCTCCGCCGCCGCCTCCAGGCGAGCGCAGAGCAGGCGCACGAACTGACCGCGCACGGTGTTCTCCCGCGCCATGGCGGTGAAATCGTATTCCGGCACCGTCTCGTCCCGTAGCTCCACCTCGTGCACCAGCGGCGCCAGCGTCTCGCGCAACGCCGCCAGGTCGACTTCCATGTCCGGAGGCAAGCTCCCGGTGAGCCGGAGGCGGAGGAAATCCTCCTGCAGTCCTCGTCCGCCGATCTCCGCCTGCAAGCGCTCGGCGAGCCCTGCTTGCGTGTCGGCGCCACTCACATCGAGGCACAAGGTCACGAACTGCCGCGCCGGCAGCGGCAGCAGCTCCACCTGGACACCGCCGTCGTGCAGCCGCGCCAGCACCGCGCCGTGCGCTTCCGTGTCGGCGAAGTTCTGCGGGATCGGGCAGCCGCTGTACACCGCGCGCACCCGCTGCGTCTCCAGAATGGAGAAGCGGTGGTAGTGCCCGAGGGCGGCGTAGGTGAGCGGCAAGGCATCGAGGTCTGCCGGCAGGAAAGGCCGGTAGGGATCGTGACGCTCGGGTCGACACGAGGTGTCGCTGCCGTGCGCCACCAGCACGTGCCGGCCTGCGCCCTCGATGGCGAGACCTTCCACCAAACGGGCGCGCTCTTCGCTCTCCACGAAGCCGCGACCGTGCACGACCAGATCGAGCTCCGGCAGCCGCACCGCGCGCCAGGCGCCGCCGAAGAGCGTGACGTTCTCCGGCCAGGTGGCGAGGCCATAGGCCGAGCGCTCGCCGAGAGGATCGTGGTTGCCCGGGGCGATGAACACCGGGCGGCCGCAGGCACCGAGCAGCCGCGCTACGTGACGCACCGTCTCGGCGCGGGCATGGGCGCCCTCGAAGAGGTCGCCAGCGATGCAGAGCACATCCGCACCCAGGCGCTCCACCGCGGCGACGATCGCCTCGAAGGCTTCCCGATGCGCCTGACAGCGCTCGCGGGCCCGCTGGCTCGGCAGCCCCGTGGCCCGGAAGCTGGCATCGAGATGCACGTCCGAGGTGTGGAGAAGGCGGATTTCCCGTGCCACTTGGGGCTCCTCCCTGCCGCCACCGGCCCCCACCGGCGCCCGCTCTCGCCTATACTCGCCCTGAGCGCCGCCCCCGAGGGGCGGCCCCGATGGAGGCGACGTTGTCCCACTGCCCCGAATGCCGCCGCACCTACTCCCGGAGCTACGATCTCTGCCCCGATTGCTGGGAGCGCCTGGCGCCGGGCGCGCCGCGGCGTCAGGGCAGGCTGCGTCTCGTCTACGCTGCGAGCGCGCTCTACGAGGCAGAGATGATCGAGGCGATGCTCGCCAACGAAGGCATCCCCTGTCTCAAGGTTCCGGGCTCCGGAGCCGGGCTCTGGCCCGTCGCCGTGCCGGTGTCACTCTGCACTACCCGCCTCTATGTGCACCGCGAACTGGCGCCAACGGCTCTCGAACTCATCGCCGAGATCACGGGCAATGCGGTCACCGACGCTTGAGGTTGCACCCTACGGGGGGTTCCGAGGCCTGTCAACGCGCCGTCCACCTTCCTTGCTTGCACCGCAAGCCCTTGGCTCGGCAGAAAATGCGCCATCCGAGAGGGCCCGCCGCGGCCACCTGTGAGGGACTCCGAGGACGCTGCCGTCGCAACCTGGACCGCTCCCCTGGCGTAGGGGATGGAGGAGCGCGAAGAGTGCAACCCCCCACGGGCGCGGCGGTTCTGCACGCAGGCGACCCGGATGGACGACCCCCCATGAAGGCTGGAGCGAGACCGCCGTGGCGGCTCGGACCGGCGCTCGCCGCCGCTCTTGTGCTTCTCGCGGCGGTGGGTGTCGGCGCGGTGGAGTTCGCGCGCATCGATAACGTCGAGCCCGATGTGCTGCGCTCCGTCCCCTTCCGCGTCCGCCAGCCGCTCACAGTGCACGTGGAGTGCGAAGGCACCGGCGACCCCGACGGCGGCGATCTCAATGCCTACGGCTGGATCCTGAACCTGCGCAGCCGCGAGGTCGTCTGGGGAGCCCAGGACGAGGAGGCGCGACGCGGGCCGGGTCCGAACCTGACCTGGCGCGGTGACGTAGACCTCCCCGCCGGTGACTACGTCGCCTATTACTCCCCCTTCCTGCAGGAATACAAATCCTTCCATTTCCGCGGCAAAGAATGGGCCCGCATCCGCATCAAGCGTGATGGGAAGAAACCGCGCGGCATGCAGCGCTGGGGTCTGCGTCTCTCGGTGCCCGAGACGGAAGGCGGGAAGGTGGAGGTCCTGGAGCGTGTGCCCCGCGGCGACGACTCGAGCCGCTTCGTCGATCTGACGCCGATGGGCGACTCCGCGTTTCGCGCTCAGGGCTTCCGTCTCCCCGAACGCATGCAGATCACCGTCTACTGTCAAGGGGAGTACACCGACGACGAGCGCGGCGCCGCCGACAGCGGCTGGATCACCAACGCGGAGACGCGGGCCTTGGTGTGGGAGTTCGGCCCGGACAACTTCGAGGACGGCGGTGGGGACAGCAAGAACAAGAGGAGCCGGGAGACCATCGTCCTGCCGGCGGGGAAGTACGTGGCTTCCTATTCCACCGACGATTCCCACAGCTACGAGGGCTGGAATGCGCCGCCGCCCTACGATCCCGACGGCTGGGGCCTGATGTTGTCGGCCGCGTCGCCGGCGCAAGCGCAGCGCATCGGCGCCTTCGACGAAAGCGAGGCGGGAGAGCGCACCCTCATTTCCATGGTGAAGCTCGGGGACAATGTGGAGGAACGCCAGGGCTTCACCCTCCGCCGCGAAACCAAGATCCGTGTCTATTGCCTCGGCGAGTACAGCGAGGACAACGGCCTTTTCGTCGACCAAGGGCGGATCGAGAAATTCGGCAGCGATGAGATCCTGTGGGAAATGACGCCGCAGAACACGCATCCCGCCGGCGGGGCCCGCAAGAACCGTTACGCCGACGAATGGGTCCGGCTCCCAGCCGGCGATTACGTCGTCTACTACTACACCGATGATTCCCACTCCTACCCGGACTTCAACCAGCCTGGCCCCCGGGACAAACGGCACTGGGGCATCACCTTGTACGGGGCGGGAGGGCAGGATGCGAGCAGTCTCCAGCTCTTCGACCCGGACACCAGGGCGGAGAATTCGAAGGATTACCTCGTGCGTCTCGTACGGGTGCGCAGCAACGAGCACGTGCACCAGCGCTTCAAGCTGGACAAAACGACGCGGGTGCACATCCTCGGCGTCGGCGAGGGCACCTACAACACCATGTACGACTATGGCTGGATCGAAACCGTTCCCGGCGGCGACTGGGTGTGGGAGATGACCATGCGCAACACCCGTCACGCCGGCGGCGACGAGAGCAACCGCCGCTTCGACGGGACTTTGGAGCTCAAAGCGGGGGAATACGAGGCCCACTTCGTCACCGACGAGGCGCATGCTTGGAACGATTGGCGGCGACCCGCGCCCCCGAAGCCCGACCAATGGGGTCTCACCATCGTGACTGCGCCGCGCTGAGCCTCATGGGGCCTCTGGACCACATCCGTTTCGTCCTCGTCCGCCCCGAGCAAGGCGGCAACGTCGGTGCCGCGGCGCGGGCGTTGAAGAACATGGGGTTCGCGGAGCTCGTCCTGGTCGCGCCGTGCTACGACGATCCGACCGAAGCGGTGCGCCTGGCGCACAACGCCGAGGAGATCCTGGCTGCGGCTCGGCACGTCGATGCCCTGCACACGGCGCTCGCCGATTGCCGCTGGAGCGTCGCCACCACGCGCCGGCTCGGGGCGCGGCGCACCGCCGCGCACACGCCGCGCACGTTGGCAGCGGCGGTGCGCAGCGACCCGGCGCGCCGTCCCCTGGCCATCGTCTATGGCCCGGAGCGCGATGGCCTCGCCGCGGCGGAGCTCGACCTCTGCCACGAGGTGCTGCACATCCCGGCCTTCCCCGAGCAGCCGTCCTTGAACCTGGCCCAGGCTGTTCTCGTGGTCGCCTACGAGCTCTCTCTCGCCCACCTCGAAGCGCCGCTCCCCGGCGCCCTCGGCCCGGAGGCCACGGCGGCCGAGCTGGAGGCACAGTTCACTCAGCTGCGCCAGGTGCTGCTCGCCATCGGTTTCGCGCGCCCCGAAACGGTGGAGCACCAGATGCGCCACCTGCGCCAGCTGCTCGCCCGCGCCCGCCCGCGCCCGGACGAGGTCACCTTGCTGCGCGGCCTCTGGCGCCAGATGCTCTGGGCAGCCGCTCGTGGCGACGATGACGTCGCCGACTCCAGGCATCCCTGACCCACTTGTTTGACCCCACCCAGGGCGGTCGGTATTTTCGAACACGAGCCCGGCGGTCCCCTTCGTGCCGGGCCGAGCGACGAAGGAACTCCTTGCGGCGTCTGCGCTTCCTCCTCCCCCTCGGGTTCGCGCTCTGGTTTGCCGCCGCCGGTGCCGGCACGCAGAGCGACAAGCTGCAGGACCTCACCGACCGCTGGCGCTCGGCCCGCGCTGGGGTGCGGCCGCCGGAGGCCTTCCTCCGCACCCTGGTGGCGCAGGACTCCCTCTTCTCGCGCGATCCCGGTCTCCAGATCGAGCGCCTGAGCCCGGAGATGCGAGCCCTCTACGACGGCCTCCGTCCCATCCTGTCGCCGTCGCTGCAAGCCCAGTTCCTCGGCTTCTCCAACGATTCGCTGCGGGCCGAGTGGGTGCGCGCCTACTGGCGGCTCCACGATCCGACGCCGACGACGGCGGAGAACGAACGCCTGGAGGAGCACGAGAACCGTGTCGAACGGGCGCGTCACGATTTCGCCCGCAAGGATGGGTCGGGCTGGGACATCCGCGGCGACGTCTTCATCCAATGCGGCGCCCCGGACTCCATCGTCGAGGAAGGTGCCGACGTGACGAGCGGCGTCGGCTACTTGCCGGCCCGGATGGACTGGCTCTACCTGGAGGAGAAGTGGGTGGCAGCCTTCGAGCGCCCGAACCCCAGGGGCCCGTGGGTGCTGGGGTCGCCTACACGCCTGTCGCGCCGGCCCGACGAGGTGCGCGAGGATCTGAAGCGCCTCGGCTACGCCGACGCCGATATGAGAAGTCCCAGCGGGCGTGACCGCGCCAGCGATCTCCTCGGCCAGGACGAGGAGCGCCGCATCCTGGCACAGAAGGGCCTCGAGGACAGCCCGCTCTCGCAGGAGATCATCGAGCACGAGGTGCGCAACGACTTCCGCACCCGCGAGTTGCTCCGCAAGCGCGACGAAGCGGTGTGGGCCTTCACCAAGGAGCACGAGGCCGGACGCCAGCGCTTCTGGATGCAAGGCGAGGCGCCGCCCCGCCTCTGGTATGTCTTCGACGCCGATGTCTTCAAGGGGCCCCCGGGCCGGATGTGGTTGGAAGTGCACTATCAGTTCAACGCCCAGGACCTCACCTTCCGCTGGCAGGACTCTCTGTATGTGGCGCGCTACAGCATCGAAGGCCTGCTCCTCGATGCCGGCGCCCACGAGATCGCCCGCGACCGCTACAGCGAGACGCTGACTGCGGCGGAGTTCCGCAGCACCCTCGAGGGGAGATTGTTCCCCGGCCAGCTGCAATTCGCCGTGCCCGCCGGTACCTACCGCCTGGCGCTCCGCCTCGCCGACGGCTTCGGCAAGGGTGAAGGCACCTACCTCACCGATCTGGAGGTGCCGCCACTGCACGGCCGGCAATTGGCGCTCTCGGACATCGAGATGGCGACGAAGATCATCTACGCCGACCCGAGCTGGCACCCGCGCTTCGTCAAGAAGGATCGCCTCGTCGTCCCCAACCCCATCGGCGTGTACCGGAAGAGCGGCGCCTTGACCGGTTACTTCGAGATCTACGGCCTGCAGCTCGATGCTCGCGACGTCTGCCGCTACGAGGTCACCTACACCCTGGTGCCGCGGAGCCTGCGCCGCGCCGAAGGCTGGTTCCCCGCCTCGACGCCGCAGCAGCGACCCTTCGTCACCGCCAGCTTCACCGGCGAAGGCGGCACGAGCGAGCTGGTCGAAGAGCTGCGCATCGACATCGCCGCCCTGGACGAGGACGTCTACGACCTCGAGCTCACGGTGAAGGATCTCGTCTCGGGACAGCAGGCCACGCAGCGGGGCTCCTTCACCGTGCTGCAGTGAGGAGCGGTCGCCGCCCCACGGACCCGCAACCAAGCAGGGTGGCGCGCAGCGGCGCGCCGTGCTGCGTCGACTCTGGTGTTCTTCTACTTCGGCTCCGGAGCCACCCCGAAGGACACGTGCAGGAGATGGAATCCGGGCACGGTCGGGATCTCCACCGGCGCCGGGTTCGGCGTGGTGTAGACGCGGAACGCCGGCGCCGACAGCCGGACGCCGGTGACCGGACATAGCCCCACCATTTCTGGCGGGAAGGAATAGTAACCCGCAGCGTTCGTGGTCACCGTGGGCGGAAGCATGCGGCACGGAATCTGGAGTTGCACTTCCGCGCCCGCTGCTCCTCTTTCGTCGGCGTCACGGATTCCGTTCTGATTCAGATCCCAGAAGACGAAGCCCTCGATGCTGGTCCTCGCCTCCTGCGTCGAGTCCTCGGGGGCGAGACCGAAGTCGACCGGGAAGGTGTTGCTGCCGTCGGGCGGGCGCGTTTCCAGGATCACCTGCTCGGGCGTCGTGCCGACGAGGCCGAGCACTGGCTCGCGGCGCACGACCCAGGGCAGCAGGCAGTGAATGTCGCTGCCACGGATCCGATAGAAGCCGTGGGCATCGGTGCGCGCGAAGGCGGCGATGGGACTGAGGCAGAGCAGGCCACTCGCCGAGATGCCGACATCCGGGATGCCCGCCTCGTTGCTGTCGCGCACGCCGTTGCGGTCGAGATCCATGTAGACGAAGCCGGTGATGAAGAGCTCCCCCTCCGGCGGCGCCTCCCGGAACAGGCCGAAATCGGCGTGCAGGAATTGGGAGAGGTTGCCGTCGGGCAGGCGGACGATGAGGACGTGCAGCTCCGTCGGTGTCGTCGGGAGCAGGCCGGCGGGCAGGCTCAGCGTCACCTCGTACAGACCTGCTTCCTCCAGCACGAAGGAATAGTTCCCGAAATCGTCGGTGACCGCGATTCGTTCGTGGTCGCCCACCAAGACCCCCACGCCGACGCCGGCGATGCCCGGCTCGTCGATTTCGCGCTGGCCATTCAGATTGCGATCCTCGAAAACGTTGCCCGCGATCGTGCCGCTCTGCGGCGGTTCGGGCTCGAGCATGATCTCGGCATGGAAGGCGAAGCTCTCGCCCCCGGTGCCGCCGAAGAGCCACTCGACCGGGTCCGAGGTCTCACCCCCGGCGAGAACGCCGTCGTCTCCGTAGGTGCCGCGGTGATCGAAGGCGCAGAGTAACGGTGGCACGTCCGCAGGAACCGCGGGGACGGCACTGCCTTGAGGATGCGGGGTCGAATCGTTGGGGGCGGGGCAGTTCGGGGTCACGGGGTAGACCGACCCGGGCAGGAAGCCCCAGACCCCCACACCGGCAGGCCCCGGTACCGTTGTGCTTCCGGTGTTGCGGATGGCCACCTGCGCGTGCAGCAGACCCGCGGTGTCGAGCTCGATGCCGGTGGCGATGAGATGGAGATTCGGCACCGGCGCCCCGCCTGGCGACTCGAGGCGGAAGACGATCTCTCCCGTGGAGGGGTCGTAGTTGCCCTGGAACGCGGTGGCCCCGGACGGCGTTCCTTCCGGGGCGATCTGGTCGGAGCAGCCCAGGGGAAGGAAAAGGAGCCACAACAGGGTGAGCGCGCGCCATGACGGTATCGCCTGGAGCCGCTTCCCCAAGGCGTGGGTCGAGTCCATCGCCCGTCCTCCTCTGCTGGGCCGCGGCAGGTCGCTCGAGGGAGCACCGCCGCGGCGAACCCAAGAGAATCAGGGGCGGATTCGAATGCGGGTGGGCGCCATCAATATACGCCTGCACACCGGGGCCTGCAATCCACCCCACGACCGACCGATGCGGGTCCACCATGCCTCGCGAAATCATGGGGTTCGGGGGCGTCGTCGCTTCGGCTCAGTCGGCGGAGGCAGCGGGCGCTTGATGCAGGCGCGCCTCGAGCGCCGCCACCTCGGCGAGACGCGAGGCGGCCCCCATTGCTTCCAAGAGGCGCCGCGCCTCGAAGAGATTGGAACGGGCGAGCTTCGTTTCCCGCGCTCGTTCCTCGGCGCTCCGCTCCCGGCTGCTGCCGATGAGGAGCTGGGCGAAGCGCAAGCGCGTCACCGCCACGTCGTACTTCGCCCCCAGCGTGCCGAGGTCGGCGGCGGCCTTGGAGAGCAGCGTCGCGGCTTTGTCCTCGGCGCCGCTCCGCACGTAGTGCTCCCCCAGGTAGCTGTCGATGCGATGGCGGTCGTAGAGGTTGCCCGTCTCGCGGGCGAGATTGTGGGCGCGCATGAGGCGCTCGAAGGCGGTGGTCTTTTCGCCGAGGGCATCGTAGGCGCGCCCGAGCCTGGCTTGGATCTGTACCATCATCGGACTCTCCGGGGCGTGCCGGGTATAGAGATTCTCCGCCTCGCGCAGGAATTCTAGCGCCTCTTTCGGCTGCTCCGATTCGAGCGCCACCGTGCCGAGGACGAGCAAGCCCTGCACGTGCAGGCGCACGAACCCCGCCGCCCGCGCGACCTCCATGGCGTCCATCGCCCGATCGCGGGCTTCCTCGCGCTCCCCTCGCAGCGCCATGAGCTCCGCTTCGCCGAGCTGGCTGGAGAGCCGGTTGTCCAAAGTGCGCAGGTCCCGGGCCGACTCGTAGGCTTCGTGCAGCAACTTGCCTGCGTCCTGCCAGCGCCCCATGCGCAGGAAGAGCGTGCCGAGCCGGTAGCGATCGCGGTCGAGACGCACCAGGCTGCCGGCGCCCTCGTCGCTCTTCAACGCCTCCGTCAAGTGCTCGTGGGCGCGCTTGAACTGTCCGACGATGCCGAGGAGGACGCCGAGCTCGCTGCGCGCGTTCGCGGCGCCTGCTTCGTAGCCGTTGCTCTGCGCCAGCTCGAAGGCTTTCTCCAGCAGCTTCTGCGCCGGCCGGTGACGCCCGAGAAGCGTCCGCGCCCGTGCTTCGAGGATCATGATGTCGACGCGCCCGTCGCCGAGCTTCTCCACCGTCTCGTGATCCAGGGTGGCCTCGATGGCGTCCACCACGTCGCGGTAGCGGCCCTCGTGCAGATCGCGCTGCCATTCCAGCTTGCGGATCTCGAGGAGCGTCGCGTCGGAAACGCCGGCAGCGCGCTGGGCCCGCTCCAGCGCCTCTCGAGCCAGGGTCAGATGCCCGCGTACGAGCAGCACCTGGGCCAGACCGGCCTCGGCCTGGGTCTTCTCCTCGCCCCGCGCCAGGCGCTTCACCGGCTCCTCGAGAACGCGCCGGAAGCATTCCTCGGCGCGGTCGTAGAGATCGCCGGAGAGATACAACGCTCCGAGCTCGAGCGACGTGCCCACGATATCGTCGCGGTTGCGCTCCTGCAGCGCCTGATGCAGCAGCCCGAGGAGCCGGGCCTCGAGCCGCTTCTTTTCCGCATCGAGAGGCATCGTGACCTCCAGCCGCTCTAGTAGCGCGGCTTGCGCTCGAAGAAGTGGTTCGCGTGGATGAAACGAATCGTTCCCGACCGGCGCCGCATGACCACGGAATGCGTCGCCGCCCCGCCCTTGCGGAAGTGCACGCCTCGCAGCACGTCGCCCTCGGTGATGCCGGTGGCGGCGAACATGACGCTGCCGTCTCCCACCAGTTCCTGCAAGCCATACTTGCGCCGGGCCGATCCGCCGGCGAGCGCCCGGATGCGTTCCTCGTCCCCGGCGTTCACCGGCACGAGGCGGCATTGCATGTCGCCGCCGACGCAGGCCAGCGCCGCGGCCGCCAGCACCGCCGACAGCGCCGAGCCGATGCCCATGAGCACGTCGACGCCGGAATCCCCGATCGCCGTCGCCACCGAGGCGGCCAGATCGCCGTCGGCGATGAGGTGGATCCGCGACCCCGCCTCCCGCACCTGGCGAATGAGGCCCGCGTGGCGCTCCCGCTCCAGGATCGCCACGGTGAGATCCTCGACGTAGCAACGCTTCGCCGAAGCGATGTTCACCAGGTTCTCCAGCGGCGAGGCGGCGAGATCGATGCGACCCGCCGCATCCGGACCGACGGCGATCTTGTCCATGTAGAGGCCCGAGGCGCCCTGCAGGAAAGTGCGGTCGGTGTTCACCGCGACCACGCTCATGGCGTTGTAGCGCCCGGTGGCGACGCTGTCGATGCACTCGAGCGGATCCACCGCCAGATCGAGGCCCTTGTTGGCTTCGTCGTGGTCACCGATCGTGCGCCCTTCGGTGAAGGCGTCGTCGCCGGAGAGCGACGGCCGGCCGACACAGACGTGGGCCCGCAACGCCACCGCGGCGAGCGCCTTGCGCATCGCCTCGAAGGCCGCCCCGTCGGCTTGCAAACCGTCGCCCTTGCCCATCCAGCGTGCCGCGGAGAGCGCCGCCGCTTCAGTGACCCGCACTAGTTCCAGCGCCAGGTTACGGTCCATGCTGCGGTCCTCTCGGTGCGGTGGCAGCGCCACCGCCGCGCGCCTTCAAGTTCTCCTGGGCGGTCTGGTTCGCCGGCTCGATCGCGAGCACCCGCCGCCACACCTCCAACGCCCCCGGCACGTCCCCCGTCTCTGCCAAGAGTACACCGTAGTTGTTCAGCACGTTCACGTCCCGCGGCGCCTTGCCGGCCGCGGCCGCCAGACAGTCCCGCGCTTCGGTCGAGCGCCCCAGGCCGCGGAGCGCCAGGCCCCGCAGTGCGAGCAGATCGGCGCGCTGCGGTGGCGGGCTGAGTAGCGCTTCGGCCTCGGCGTTCCTTCCGGCTTGCACCAGCAGGTTGGCCAGGTTGAAGCGCACGTCGTCCTCGGGTGCGAGCGACAGCGCCGTGCGGAAAGAGCCCTCCGCCGGGGCCTGCCGGCCGGCTTGCAACTCCGCCACCCCCAAATGGTTCCACCACGCGGCCTGGGTCGAGTCGGCGGCGACCGCTTGGCGGAGCTGGTCCGCCGCCGCATCAGGGCTATCCCCTTGCAAGAGGGCAAGTCCCCAATTGGCATGGAAGATCGCGGAGTGGACACCGAGGCTCTCGGCCTGGGCGAAATGCGCCAGCGCCTGCTGGGTGTGGCCGGCGAGGGCCTCCACCCGGCCGAGCTCCGCGTGCGCCGGACCCAGGCTTGGATCGAGGCGCAGCGCTGCCACCAGATGCTGCCGCGCTTCCTCCGGCTTCCCCACCTGCACCAACGCCGCGCCGTAGTTCCAGTGGATCGAGGCGTTCCCGGGCGCCGCGTCCAAGGCTTCCTGCAGCTCGCTCCGGGCGCGCCCCGTCATCCCGCTTCGCATACAGAGAATGGCCAGATCCAAGTGCGCTTGGTAGCGCTGCGGCGCAGCGACGATGGCAGCTTCGTAGGCCTGCACGGCCCCCGTCGCATCCCCCCGTTTCTCGCGGGCTCGTCCCAGCTCCTCCCAGGCTTCCGCCCCACCGGGCTCGAGCGCCACGGCCTGCTCGAGGAGGGCCACGCAAGCCCCGTCGTCTCCCCGGGCGCTCGCTTCCCGCGCCGCGGCCCGGAGCTCCATGGCGCGCGATGGCGTCGTCCCTGGATCCGGCGCCGGAGCGCAGGCGCCGAGCGCTCCAGCCAGACAGAGTGCCATGAGCACTCCTGGTCGCAGTCGCGGCAAGGTTTCACCCCGCACAGGGAAGGCGTTCACCCCGCAAACGGAGAGGGGGAGCCGGAGCTCCCCCTGGATGGAACCGATGCTTCGTTCCGCTTCTCAGCGATACAACTCCTTCACCGCGGACCAGGAGATGCCCTGGACCGCGTCGGTCTCTAGCAGGCACGGCGGGTTCCCCACCGACTCGCCCGGCCCCACGGTCGGATTCAGAACGAAACAGCCACCCTTCACCGACGTCTTCGTGAAGAACGGGAAGTCGCACTGCGTGAAGAGCAGGTACGGGAAGGTGTCGTCCTGCGGCGGGAACTTGTGCAGGATCCGGATCACCGTGTCGTTGGGGATCGGATCGAACGAGACCATGCTGATCTGCACCACGACCTTGTTGCCGGGCTGGCACTCCTGCCAGACGATGTTCCAACCACCTGTGCCGGTGGTCGTGTCCGCTGGCGCCGCCGGCGTCGGTGGTCCGACCGCGGTACCGCCGTCACGAACCGTCCAGCCCGGCGGCAAGCCTTGTGTCGGCATGCCATAGACGCTGAACTCGATGCCGGTCAAGGCGTCGAACGATGAGCTCGGGTCGTATTTGACGCCGAGGAACAGCGTGTCGGCAAAGACGGCGAAATCCCCGAAGGTCCCGTAGTTCTTCTTCAATGCCTCGTCGTTGTAGATTCCGATCACGCAGCCCGGACAGGAGGCCGTCCCTTGCGCGGCAGCCAGACCGGGCACGCTGACCAACAGGAATGCGAGCAGTAGCAGTTTCGACTTCATCCTCTTGACCCTCCTGGGGTTCTCGCGCGGGACGGCACCCCCGCCCTCGCAGGCAGTCCGCCGTGAGCGCTCATTTCTCGTGACTCGGCAGTCGGGCGCCGGCAGGCCATGGGCCGCAGAGGCATCCCCGTGACCAGGCGCGACACCGATTCCCTCCACTCCCGCATCGCCACTCGTCCGTAGTTTCAGGGGGTACGCAACGAAAACCTCGGCAGGCTCTTCTCTAATTATCATCAGAAGCCGCCGATCCGCAACGGCTTTCCCGCTGTCCCGCGCCCCGGCCGGCCTCGGTTCGATTTCTCAACGAGTTGTCACTCCGTTTGTTAAGACTTCATCGCGGCTCCCGACCGCGGCTGATCGGCAGGAGGCCGCGGCTCGATTTCGACCGCTCGCGGGGGGGCCCTCGGGGTCCCCGGCCTGCGCCTGCACGACTTCAGAGCCGGCGCCGGATGGGCTGCCCGGCGCATTTCGGTCCAGACCCGGCGGGGTCTGCAGCAAGCCCTCACCCCCCAAGGGAGAGGGCGAGCCGGAGCTCCCCCGGATGGAACGGAGGCTTCGTCCCGCTTCTTCAGCGGTAGAGCGCCTTCACACCGGACCAGGTGGCACTATCGACGGCAATGAAGCAGCGGTCCACCAACAGGCACGGCGGGTTCCCCACCGAATCGCCGGGGCGTAGCGCCGGATCCGGATTCAGCACGAAGCACCCGCCACGCACTGACGTCTTGGTGAAGTACGGGACGTCGCATTGCGTGAAGAGCGGGTACGGGAAGGTCCTGTCCAGCGGCGGGAACCTGTGCAGGATCCGGATCACCGTGTTGTTGGGGAAGGGATCGAAGGAGACCATGCTGATCTGCACCACGACTCTGTTGCCGGGCTGGCATTCCGGCCAGACGACGTTCCAACCACCCGTGCCGGTGGTGGTGTCCGCTGGCGCCGCCGGCGTCGGCGGTCCGACCGCGGTGCCACCGTCACGGACCGTCCAGGCCGGCGGCAAGCCGGTTAACGGCATGCCCTGGACGCTGAACTCGATCCCGGTCAAGGCGTCGAACGATGAGCTCGGGTCGTACTTGACGCCGAGGTACAGCGTGTCGGCAAAGATGGCGAAATCCCCGAAGGTCCCGAAGTTCCTGCAAAGTCTCGCGTCGTTGTAGATCCCGATCTCGCAGCCCGGGCAGGACGCCGTCCCTTGGGCGGCCACCAGACTGGGCATGCTGGGCCACAAAGCCATGGCCACCACGAGCAGTTTCGCCTTCATCTTCTCGACCCCTTTTGGTTCAGACTTCAGCGTGGGGTCACGATCGCCTGCAGCAGCCGGCGATAGGCCTCGGACTGCGGCTCCAGTTGGAGCGCTCGCTGCGCCGCCTCCTCGGCCTCCGTCCTTCGCCCCAGGACTTCCAGAGCCCGCGCCCGGATGGCCTGCCCGCGCGCATTCCGGTCCAGACCCGGGACTGTCTGCAGGAGCGCCAGAGCCCGCGTCGCTTCGCCAGCTCGCAACCAGGCCTCGGCCCGCTCCAGAGGCACGAGGGCAGGCTGCCGCAGCATCGTCTCGGCGGCGCGGAAATGCACTTCTGCCGCCTCGGCACGTTGGAGCCGCACGAGGCAGCGTGCCGCCGCCAGGTGACGCGCCGCCACCTCCTGCTTCTCGTCCCCTCGCCTCAGGCTGCGCTCGAAAAGTGCCGCTGCCTCCTCGAACCTGCCCTGACGCTCCCGGACCAGGCCCATGTCGTAGGCCGTCCGCCCTGAAGGATCGCCGCGGCGCTCCGCCTCGGTGAACGCGGTCCAAGCGGCGTCGAGAGAGTCCTCGAGCATGTAGGCCGCTCCGAGGGAGAGGCACGGCTTGTACGAGCCCGGCGCCAGCGCCGCCGCCTGCGCGTAAGCGCGGATCGCCTCGCCGCGCCGGCCCATCAGCTCCAAGTGCTCTCCATAACGGTACACCACGTCCGGATCGTCGGGCTGCTGCTGCACCGCCTTCTGGTAGGCGGAAAGCGCGGCCTCTCGCTCGCCCCGGCGGGCCAGCACCATGGCACGATCGAATTCGGGGCGTCCGAAGGAGTGGCGCTCAAGACCGGTCCAATCGGGCAGGACGATCAGGGCCGCGGCGGCAAACGCGACCCCGAGCAATATAAGTCGGCGCCCCTCGCGGCGCCACAAAGCGCCGGCGCTTTGCACCGCCGCCACTCCCGTCGCGAGGGCGAGCCAGGGAACGAGGCAGAGCCGATAGCGCGAGGTGACGAAAAACGCCACCACACCCAGGACTTGCAACCAGACGAGCAGCGGCAACGGCGGCCAGAGTGGCGGCTGGCGCCCGACCAGCACCAGGCCCACCAGGCCGCCGATGGCGAGCACCGCCCAAGAGACCCCCGGACCGCGCAGCAAGCGCGACGCCTGCCGGAGCGGTGCCGAGTCCTGGTTGCGGTCGATCTCGCGCCCACTCCAAACCAAAGCCACTTTCTTGAGCGCGAGCGCCGCATGCCGCAGTGGCGCAGCGCGCACCGAGCGCCAGGCGGCGGCGTAGTAGTTTTTCTCCCATTGCACCGGATCATCGAGGCTGTCGAAGCGCTGGGTCAGCTCTTCCCAGCGGAGACCCGGCCGGATCGCCACGGTGTCGTCGTAATCCAGGTTGTTGCCGATGTAGAAGTTGATGCCGCCGTTGAGGGAGATCGGCACGACCCGGCCCGTCGCCAGCCGGTTGTGCCGCAGCGTGGGTAGGAGCAGCAACAGCACCGGAGCGAGGAGGAGCGCGCTGCGGCGCCAGCGCTCCACTCTGCGGTCCGCGCCGTGCAGGAGCCAGAGGAGGAGCGCGAGGACGAAGAGACCGTTGAGCGGGCGCAGCTGCAGCGCCACCCCGGAGAGGACCCCGGCCGCCAGAACCGCCCAGGAGCGAGTGGTGCGGGCGAGGAGCGCCACGGCGAGGGTGGAAACGACGAGAGCCGCCGGCTCCACCAGCAGCTGCGTTTCGTAGTAGACGAGCCGGGGGTAGAGGCCGGTAGCGAGGCCCGCAACGACACCGACCGCCGGGCCGCACCACCGCATTCCCAGCTGCGCCACCAGGCCGGCGAGGAGAACGCCGCCCAGCATCTGCAAGACGTAGATCGCTTCGGGATGAGGACCGGTCAGGCGGTAGACCTGTCCGACGAACCAGGAATAAGCCGGGGCCTTGTAATACGCTTGCGGTCCCAGACCTTCGCCGCGCATCACCTGCTGGGCGCGGCCGTGATAATCCGCCGCGTCCACCTGCGGCAGCGAGAAGCTCGGTTCGTCCCGCACCTCGACGAAGTAGACGAGGCGGAACAGCGCCGCAGCCACGGCGACGACGGCGAGCAGGCGCACGCTCCTCCCGGCGCTGGCTCGTAGGGTCAAGCCCGGCCTCTAGACGCCGGCGTTCTGCATGATCTCCGGCAAACGCTGGGCGAAACCCGTCTTCGGCAACACTTCATCGGCCCCCAGCTTGCTCGCTTCCTCCAGCAGCTCCGCTTGCGCGTGCGAGCTGTAGGCGACCACGCGCACCGCCGCCCAATCGGGCTGCGACTTGATGCGCCGGATCAGCTCGAGCGGCCGCAACGACGCCGCCGCCAGGTCGATCAGCGCTGCCGCCGGGGCCGGCGCTGCGAGCCGCTTCTCCAGCCCGGTCAGGTCGCGGACGAAGCGGATGTCCCGGCCTTGCTCCCGGGCCACCTCGCGGATCTTGGCGGTGAAGAAGATGTCCTCGAGGAATGCCACGATCTCCTGCCCCACGGGCTCTCCTTTCTCGCGCACCATCACTCCCGGTCCAGCCCCGCTTCGTGGGGCATGATCTCACGGGGAGAACGAAAATACATGCTCTCGGGGTAGGCGAGGAAGTTGCGAACGGCGCTGGTGTAGACACAGGCGAAGTCCTTCACCTGGTGCCCGAAGCGGCTGTTGATCTCGCCGCACTTGAACAGCTTGCCCCAGTGCCGGTTGAAGCGGCGCTCGATGGCCTCGCGCAGCTGCCGGAGCACCGCCGCCCGCTCTCCGCTCTCGGCTTCGAGCTCCAGGATCTTCCCTTCCAGGCGCTGGGCCGCGTCCACCACCGTGCCCGAGCCGCGGGCCCCCCGCCGACGAGGCCCTTTGCCGCCCCGGCGCAGGTTCTGCAGGCGCCGCCGCAGGCGACCGATCTCCCCCTGGAGCCGGTGCCGCTCCTGCACCAGGGCATCCAGCCTCTGGTAGCGCTGGGACAGCCGGCGCTCCAGCTCGATCTCCGGCTCCAGCTCCTCCACCACCATCGCGGTCCGCCAGCGGGAATGCGCCTTCGCCCGCAGGATGTCGCCGAAGGTGTGGTCGCCGACGTAGAGAATCTCTTCCCCCGCATGCTCGATCAGGGCCTCGAGTCCCCGGGCGCCGCCGCCGGCGAGCATGGGCGGGAGGTGGCCGCCCGGCAGGCCGGCAGCGCGCAGCTCCGCCCGGCGCAGGGGTCGCGGCCGTTTCACGGCGCGAAAGAAGCCGGGCTTCCCCGCGCTCATCACCACGGCGGTGAAGTAGTCGGTCCACGACGGCAGGGTGCGCAGCGCGCCGTCGAGGAGATGGCTCATGACCTGCTGGGTGAAATGCGGTTCGGAGTTCGTGAGCAGGAACAGCTTCTTGCCCTGATCGCGGAAGGCTGCGAGGGTCGGCGCCAGCTCCGGGTGGCGCTCGATGTAGTGGCCCGGCGCGGCGACGATGGCGCGTTTGATGGTGCCATCGGCGTGGGCCCTGTCGATGCACTCCCGCACGTCGTCGTAGATCTGCACGAAATCCAGCCGCCGGCGCGACCGCGCCTCGAGGTGATCCACCAGCAGCGCGAACAAGGTCGCCTCGGGCAGGCCGAAGAGCGTGTCGATGGACATGTACTTGGGGCTGGAGAGCCGGATGGGGCGGTTGCGGTACAGCCGCCGCCGTTCTTCTTTCGGGACCTGGCGCGTGCCGTGGTACAGGCGGACGACGTAGCTGTACTGGTCCGTCTTCAGGACGTTGCCCAGGAGCTTGTCCACCACCAGGCCGCGGATGATCAGATGCGGATCGTACTGCAGGCTCGCGATGCTTTCGGGATAGCCCTTCTCGGCGATCAGCTTGTCCCGGGTGGCCTCGAAGGCCAAGGTCTCTGTGGGCAGCTTCCGGTACACGGCCAGGGTGTGGTCCATGTCGAAGCCGATGGCGCGGATGCTCGCCATCTTCAGATTGCGGTTCACGAAGACGCGCCGGGCGTAGGGGATCTGCTTCTCCCCGGCTTGGAGTTCGAGGAGCGAGGCGTGGTTCGATTGTGAGCGCTGGTACGCCATCGTGTCGTCACTCCGCCCCGCGTCCGTCCCGACGCCGCCGGCAGGCGCGGGTCCGGGCAGCTTCCGCACGCCCCGCCCTCTGCGCTTGCCGCGACCTCTCCGAGGACCGGACGGCCCCCGACCGGAGGCGAGACCGGAGGCAGGCAAGAACTGTTCACGATCCCGAGCGGCGAGCGCCGCAGGCCAGAGCGGAAAAAGACCGAGGCCCACCGACAGGATGCCGGCAGGCCTCGCGCAAGGTGGCAGCCCCACGGGGAATCGAACCCCGGTTTGATGGCTGAGAACCATCCGTCCTAGGCCACTAGACGATGGGGCCGCCTGACGGGGCGGAGACACCACCCCCGTGCCGGTCTCTCTATCACGGCGCGGAAAGAGGCGTCAAGACACGCCAGGATGCTTGCAGCCCGTGTCCATGCGCGGCGGTCTGGTTGGCCGGGGAGGACTCGAACCCCCATAAACAGATCCAGAGTCTGCTGTCCTGCCGTTGGACGACCGGCCAACGAGGCGCACTCTACAACAACTTGCGATGCTTTCGGACTGTACCGCTCCCTCGGATCCGTCCTCACTCCGTCGTGACCACTGGAACCACCAAAGTGGCGGGAACGATAGAGCATGGGCTGGCATGGCGTCCAGGGGCCTGACCGGCGCCAACCTGGATGGCAGAGCCAGTCGGACCAGATCTCGAGGCGCTCAAAGAAGGACACAACAGCCGCATCTTGCAGCTGAAGCCGAGCAGGAACTCGGCGCGGCAGCGCGCGCAGCGTACGCGGGCGAAGTCGTGGTCGAGAATGCTGCATTCCACCACGAAGCCACCGCCTACACAAGCCGGGACGGCGCGCGAGGCGATCCCGATCGCCCTCGCGCCGTTCGTGTTTCATGGGCGGGCGACCGTGGCGCCGACGCGCTTGCGCCGATCCGCGGCGATCGAATAGAGTCTCCCGCCGTTTCGCTCTGGAGAGACCCGGACGGACGAGGTTCCATGGGTCGATCACTTGTTCACGTTCGCTGGTTGCGCCCCCGGTACGCTCTGGCGGCCTTGCTTTGTGCCTTCCTTCCGGGGACTGTCTCGGGCCTGGAAATCATCGTGGCGCCCTCCGGCGGGGCTTTCACCACGGTCGCGGCGGGTATCGTCGCCGCCCGGCCCGGAGACACGGTCACGGTGCGCGCCGGGACCTACAACGAAGCCGTCGTCTTCCCCCTCAGCGGCTCGCCCGTCGCTGGATCCATCACCCTGCAGGGCGAGCCCGGGGCCATCCTGGATGGCACCGGGAGGTCCGGAGCGGGCATCACCATCAGCAACAGGAATTACATCCGAGTCGTCGGGTTGACGGTGCGGAACTTCCGTTCCGGCACCCCCATGGGGATCAGTGTCGAAGGAAGCTCGAGTTTCATCGAGCTCCGAAACAACCTCATCCACAACATCGAGAGGCCCAACGGCAACGCCCATGGCATCGCCTTCTACGGCACTGCGGCCACCCCCATGACGAACATCGTCGTCGAAGGCAACGAGATCCGGAACTGCCAGCTCGGCCAGAGTGAGTCCTTGGTGCTGAACGGCAATATCGACGGGTTCAGCGTGGCCGGGAACACCGTCCACGACAACGACAACATCGGGATCGACTTCATCGGCTTCGAGGGCACGGGCCCGGCCGCCCAGGATCAGGCCCGCAACGGAGTCTGCGTGGACAACCTGGTGTACAACATCACCTCGGCCACGAACCCGACGTACGGTGGGGACAGATCCGCCGGCGGCATCTACGTGGACGGCGGCCGCGATATCGTCATCGAACGCAACACGGTCGACAACTGCGACATCGGCATCGAAGTCGCCAGCGAGCACAGCGGCAAGGCAGCCAGCAACATCACGGTGCGCAACAATTTCATTGCGCGGGGCTACCTGGGCAACATCCTCATGGGAGGCTACGCCGCAGATCGAGGCATGGCGCAGAACGTGGTGGTGGTCAACAACACCACCTACCAGGGCGCCCTGGGCGAGATCGAGCTGCAGTACAACTGCGACCGGATCACCATCAAGAACAACATCCTCAACGCCAGGTCCGGCCAGCCATACATCTCGAATAGCGGTGGCAACAACACCAATGTCCTCGTGGAGTGCGACATCTACTTCGGCGCGAGCAACACCTCGCCGGGAGCCTTCCCGGACGCCCGTGCGCGGTTCGTCAACCCGCTCCTCGTCGGCCCGTTCGCGGATCTGCACCTGCAGGCGGGTTCGCCCGCGATCGACGCGGGAATCGACCTGGGCAACGACTCCCACGGCCAGCCCCTCTCGGGCGCTACGGATATCGATGGAGGGACGCGCCTCCGGGGGGGCACCATCGACATCGGCGCCCACGAGCACCCCAGCGTCACCGCAGTGCTGGCCATGCGTTGGTGGGCGGAATGGGCGACCGACGGGATCCGTGTGGTGTGGGAGGTAGGTGGGGCAAGGGCGTCCGAGTTCCGGGTGGAGCGGTCCGAGGTGGGGAGCGACGGGCTGTGGACTCGGCCGCTGACGGAGCGGTCAGTCGACGGCGGAGCCGTCATGGAACTCGATCGGAGCGCGTCGCCGGAGCGAGAGTACTGGTACCGGTTGGTGGCCGCGGCGGGCCGCGAGACCACAGTGATCGGCACGCCGATCCGGGTAGCGTCCCTCTCGTCGCCGGACTTCCGGCTGCTCGAGGTCGTTCCAAGTCCAGGGCGGGACCCGGTACGGATCGCGTTCACGTTGAGGCGCGCGGCGACGATCGAGATCGACGTCTTCGACGTGCGGGGCCGGAGACTGGTTTCCCTCGGCGGCGGGGAATGGCCGGCGGGCAGGCAGGAGGTGGTGTGGGATGGCCGGACACGCAGTGGGGAGCTTGCACCGGCCGGCCTGTACCTGGTCCGGTGCGTCTACCCCGGCGGGCAGGATCGCCGGACCATCGTTCGGCTCCGTTAGTACGGCGACGC
>DASRJW010000072.1 GCA_035649275.1 Candidatus Krumholzibacteriia bacterium | reverse complement strand
TCGAGCCGGACGAAGTACACGCCGCTCGCGGCGGCGCGGCCGGCGTCGTCCTTGCCGTCCCAGGGTATGGCGTGCTCCCCCGCGCCGAGGGGGCCGACCGCGAGCCGGCGGACCAATCGGCCGGCGCCGTCGTAGACCCCTAGGGACGCGGCGCCGGGGACGACGCAATGCACCATGGTCGCGGGGTTGAACGGGTTGGGGACGACGTCGAGGCGGGCCCGCGCCGGCAGGGCCAAGGCGTCGCTCACCACCTGTGCCGCTTGCACCGCGTGGAGCGCGTTCACCTTCGTGCCGATGGGGTGGTCGAAGGGCAGGACATCGCCGGTGCTGGCGACGAGCTGGGCCACCGCGTCGGGGCTCAGGTTGGGCGCCGCGGCGCGCACCAGAGCGCACACTCCCGCCGTCAGGGGGCACGCCATGGAGGTGCCGTCGGAGACCATGTACGGGTTCACACCGTCCCAGCCGAAGAACAAGAGATAGAAGAGCTGCGAGATCAGGTCGAACTCGTAGTTGTCGCAAATGGACGAAAAGATGAGCGTGCCGGGAGCGGCCACATCCACCCAGGCGCCGTAGTTGGAGAAGAAAGCCCGCCCGTTCGTCTCGTCCGTGGCGCCCACGGCCAGCACATGGTCGTTCGCCGCTGGATACACCGTGGCGTCGGTGCTGTCGTTTCCTGCCGCGGCGACGCACAGCACCCCTGCCGCGGTGGCGTCGTTCACCAGGGCCTGGAAGAACTCCGGCACGCCGGGGGCGCCGTCGGCGCCAAAGCTCATGGACAGCACCGCGGCGCCCATGTCGCCTGCATAAGCGAAGGCCGCGGCGATCGCTGCATCGGTGATCGCGCCGCTCGGGTCCGTGACCTTGAGCGCCATGAGGCCGCAATCCCAACCGGCACCGGCGATGCCGATGCCGTTGTCCGTGGCGGCCGAGGCGATGCCTGCCGTGTGCGTGCCGTGGAAGCCCACATCGAGGCCGGAGACATCGGGCGTGGCGTGCGGCCGCGGATCGGCGTCGTCGCCGCCGAAGTCCCAGCCGTGGATGTCGTCGGCGAAGCCGTTGCCGTCGTCGTCGCGGCCGTTCCCTGCCACCTCCCCCGGGTTGGTCCACAGCGCGCCGGCGAGATCGGGGTGTCCCGTATCGACCCCCGTATCCATGATGGCGATGACGACGCCAGGGTTGCCGCGCTCCAGGTCCCAGGCTTCCGGCAACGCCACGTCAGCGGCGTCACCCGAGTCGATGTGCCACTGGAGGAGCAAGTACGGATCGTCGGGCAGGGAGGCGGTGGGGCGCGGGGCCGTCCGATGCTTCTGCAGCTCGCCGTAGGACGGTCTCGACGCGAACAAACGCACAGAGGTGTTGGCCACCACGGCGCGGAAGAGGCCCGTGGCGCGTAGCTCCGCTGCTGCCTGCACAGGATCGCAATCGGTCCGCAGACTGGTGAGCCGATAGTAACCGCCGCCCCGGTCCCCAGGGCCCGAAGACGTTGCTCCTCGATCGAGGCGTGCTGCCTGTGCGAAACCGTGGCGGGTCAAGATTCCCGCCAGCCCGGGATGGGAAGACGAGAGCTTGCCGGCAGCACCGACCACGAGGGGCGAATCTGCCCGGAGGAGCACCACGACCTCGTGGCGAGCAGCGGGAGTGGCAGCAGCCAGAGACGCACGGGCGGGAGCCGCAAAGAGATGAGGAGTGGGCGCTCCCACAGACCGATTGGTCGGTAAAAGGATGACCCCGAGGTGGAGCGACGTGACAGCCCAGCGCCACATCCACGGTCTGGACATGCGTGCCTCCTGGTCTGTTCCTGGCGCGAGGAAACGCCGCTCGACCACGGTAGCACAGGTCGAGACGCGGAGCCCGACGGCGAGACGGAAGTCTCAGAGGGTGAACCACTTGTTGATCTTGAGCAGGAAGACGTTGTGGGGGTGGACGTCGAAGAGCCCACCGATGTCGTTCTGCAGCTCGAAGCTACCCTGGGGCAGTTGCTCGTTGCGCGACTGCTGCCAGACCACGAAGAAGGTGGATCCAGGTTGGAACTCCCAGCGGATCACCAGATTGGAGTTGAAGTCGCGGAAGTTGAATTCCGGGTTGTCGAACCTGTAATCGACGGTGCCGTCGACGTTCTCGTCCACGGTGTACTCATTACCCACAAGCTGGATCTGCTGGTCGCTGAAAACGTGGAAGCGATCATTGTAGGCCTCGGCACGGGGGGCCGTGATGCGCTTGAATGCCGAGTAGCTCCCGGCGGAAATGAAGGGCGCGCCATAGTACTGGATGGTCAGATTCGGCGTCACCGTGTAGTCGATGCGCGCGGTGATTCGGAAGGTTTCCTGGTCGAGGCTGCCAAAGAGGTACCGCGGGTCGCCGGCATAGTCGTTCGTCTCCACGTACTGCAGGTCTTGTCGATCGGTGGAGTAGGAGGGAGAGAAGGTGAGGCGGAGGGCGTTCTGCGGCAGGATGGAGAGGTCCGCCCAGACCTCGCGGTGTTCGTAGAAATCGTCGTCGCCCCATCCCCGCCCGGCGCCGAACCCCCCGGACACACGGCGGCGGCCGTCCGTGTTCACCCAGAACTCGGAATACCACTCGCCGGGCCAGAGGGAGGACGGCCCACCACGGAGCGCGGTGTTGGAAAGTCGCTCGAAGAGGTGGGTCAGGCCGGCGCCGGCGAACCAGTTGTTTTTGAAGTCCATGTTGAAGTTGGTGTTGAGCTGCTGCGAGAGGGGACTGCCGCCGAAGTCCCAGTTCAGCCACTGATTGCCGTTCACGCCGATGCGGCGCCAGATCCCGAAGGGGTTGCGGCTCGCCCAGCCCACCCAGGAGAACTGGTTCACCTCGTCGGCGCGCTGCATGAAGCCGATGTCGTTGATCTCGAAACCGGGGGAGCGCCAGGCGACGCCGGATTCGAAGCGAACCCCGGCACCGCTCACCCGGCCGAGACGGAAGGAGCCGGCATGGCCGGCGAGGGAAGTGCGGGTGGTGTCCACGGACTCGTAGTCGTTGTCCGGCCGCTGGAAGTAGCGGGCCGAGCCGGTCTGGGTGCGCTCGAGTGCGCCCTCGCTGCCTTGGACCCGGCTCGCGACCCCGTTGAGCGCCACGTACCACACCTTGTTGCGCCACGAATGGTAGAGATCCATGCCCCCGGTGTAGGCGGCTTGGTGCAGGAAATCGACGTTGGGGTCGTCGAGGTTCCGGTGGGTCATGGTGAGCATGGCGCCGACGCGCGTGTTGCCCTTGTGGATGTCCTTCTGCAATCGGCCCACGAAGAAGTTGGTCAGCGGCTCGACCGTCTGGTCGTGGTCGCCGGTGGGAGTGGCGATGGTGGCCTCCTCCTTCGCGGTGACGCTCTCGAGCGCCCCCACGGAGAGACCGCCTTCCGTCTTCCCCGTCATCTTCAGGGCGGCGAGGATGGTGGTGTTCTGCGGCAAGTCGGCGTACTCGTTCAGGTCGGCGTCCGCGTCGGCTCCGGCCTGTGGATGTCTCCCGATGCGCCGCGAGTAAAAGAGGTTGTCCTGGGTGAAGTTGCCGCCGGCGATGGAAGGGGCGATCTGAAAGCTGGTGATGTTCTTGCCCTCGACGAAGAACGGGCGCTTCTCGGGGAAGAAGGTCTCGAAGGCGGTGAGGTTGATGACCGAGGGGTCGGCCTCCACCTGCCCGAAGTCGGGGTTCACGGTGAAATCGAGGGTGAGATCCCCGGTGACGCCATACTTGCCGTCCAAGCCGACTTCGGCGTCTCGGTCCGAGCCGTCGTTGAACGGATCTCCCGGCACAGCCTCGAAGCGCTCGCCGCGAGCGAGCGCATAGGGCAGCAGCTCCACCTGACGGCGCGGGCGGACGCCGTGGATGCCGCGCAGCTCGCCGAAGCGGCTCACCCAGCCCGGATCGTCCTTGGACTTGGGCTGCCACAAGGAGCGCTCTTCCTTGCGGAACAGCCGGCGCTGTACCTGTAGTCCCCAGACCTGCTCATCCGTGTGGGAAAAACGCAGCTGGCTGAAAGGGATGCGGAGCTCCGCCGTCCAGCCCTCGGAGTCGATATGGGTGGCGAGTTGCCAGATCGGATCCCAGTTGCCGTCCCAGTTGTCGCCATCTTCGGAGATGAACTCGTCGCCCCGGGTGCCCGAGACACTGGAGGTGAAGGAAAAACCGGACCTCAGGTCGTGGTAGCTGTCGATGTTGACCTCGACCCAATCGCCCGGGAAACGGTCCCGCCGCGTCAGATGATCGGCGATCTTCCCGGGCTCGCTGTCGTAGGCCCGATAGGCGATGTAGAGGGCATCCTGGTCGTAAAGGATTTTGAAGGCGGTCTGGTTCGTAGGCGCAGCGCCTTCCGTGGGCTGCCACTGGACGAAGTCGGTGGCCCATTCCACGCTGTTCCAGCAGCCGTCATCCAGGATGCCATCGACACGGGGAGCATCGCCCCCGCAGCTCTTGGTCTCGTAGGTCCGCTTTGGGATCTGCGCCTGGACGGAGCTGCAGGTGAGTCCGACCGCAAACATCAACACGAACCACAGCAAGCACTTACCGGCCATGACTTCCTTGCGAGCGGGCGCACCCGGGCGAGGTGGGGGGCGGCCCGGCAGGGTTGTGGGGACTTGAGGCTAGGTCTCTGCTGACCCGGTTAGACGTAGGAACGTAGTTCCGGGTTTACGGGTTTCGCGGCGAGGGTACCGCACGAGGCGTCGGGAAGGGTGCCTCGGCCGGGGCCCCGAGGTCGAGCGGCCCGAAGCGCTCATGGCAGGCGGTTGAAGCTCTCGCCGGGGGAAAGGCGACCGCCGCTCGGGTGGGGGAGGCTCACCAGGGCGCCCCGTTCCAGGGCTGCGAGGGTGGTGCCGAAGTCGGGCACGGCGCGGCACTGGCGTTGGAGCGCTTCCCAGTTGGCGGAACGGGACTGGTCGTCACAGGTGACGAAGCGGATGCGCCCCTTTTCGCGGCGGATCTCGCTCACCACCCGGGCGGTGCCGGGCGCAATCGGGACACCAGGCTGCCGCGACAGGACGAGGAACGAGAAGCGGAGCGCATCCTTCTTCAAACCCGACAGCTGATCGAGGTGGTGGTGGAAGTCCGGCTGGATCCAGTCGCGCGTCTCGTGGCACCAGTCGCGCGGGTTCGCCAGCATGGGGCACGGCCCTGCGCCAGTACACGGAGCCAACACCTGCCAGCCCGCGCCGAGGAGGCGATCGCGAACCAGGTGCAGATTTCGCGTCGCCTGTCGCAGCGCCGGTTCGACGACGATGGCGACGCCGTCGGCGGTGAGACTGCGGGAGAGGATGCGATCGAGGCGCTCTGCAGCGCGCTGCGGCACGTCGTCGCCTTCCACGAGGACGTTGGCGGCGAGCACGAGGTCGTAAGCTCCCGGCACCGACGCGATCCAGTCCTGGGCGCGGCGACGGAGTTGCAACCGCCCGGACCTGATCCACGGCTGTACGAGGATGTTCTCCCAGTCGGGATCCCGATCCACGCACAGCGCCTCCAACTCGAGGTCGGCGTTCCATAGACAGACGCCGGCGGTCGCCGCCGCGGGACCGGCGCCGAGATCGAGGAGCCGGAGCTTCCTCCTCTCCGACCAGGCCGGTTGGCGGAGCGCCAGCTCCACCAGGATCGCCTGCACCTTCAGCGCGGTCAGCGGCCCGTAATACAAGGCATAGGCATGACGCCAGCCGGATTGGCGGCCGCTAGAGCCGGCACCGCGGCTGGCCGGGAGGCTCGGGCTCGCCGCTCCGCGGCCCAGGCTCATGCGCTTCACTTTTCCCAGGTAGAGATCGGAGAGTTCTCTGACCAGCGGCGCAAGGCGCCGTTCGGAGCCGCGCACGTGATCATCCAAGTAGGCGACGTAGTCATCCGGCAAGGACAAGCGAGAACTCATCGCGGAACCCTCCTTGGCCACATCCTGGCGCCCGTTGCATGGATGGTTCGATGGATTGGGTCATTCTCCGCAACTCGGTGTGGAGAAAAAAAGCCCACGGATCGGCGAGGAATTCCCGCCCCTTTCTCGCCAAGTCGCCGATTTTCTTTGAGGTCCAGACACTCGATCCCCTACGATTAAAGGACCCCAGGCCTCACGGCGGGGCTTCCGTTCAAGCTGGATATTCACGTTAGCAGGTTCGATTCTCGCGGGGTCGCAGGCATGTCCCTTCGTGCCCGAGTGTCCCGTTCTGTGCGCGATCGCTGTGGTGATCGCGCTCGCCGGCGCATTGGCGTGCGTCAGCTTGCGGACATCCTCCTCGCCATCGCTCTCGGCATGGCGATTCCCGCCACCGCTCCCTCCGCCGTACGCGAGCGCCCGGCCCTCACGGGCGAGCCCGTCATCTTCTCCGTTGTCGGCGACGTCCCCTACGACTCGTTGGAGATCGCCGTCCTGCAGCAGCATTTCGACAATCATGATTTGTACAGTCCAGCGGAGTTCCTCGTGCACGTCGGGGACATCAAGTCGGACCCGGACCTATGCGACGAGTTCTGGTACGAGAGCATGGCCACCATGCTGCGGTCGCTCTCCGTGCCCGCCTTCATCGTTCCCGGCGACAACGAATGGACCGACTGCCTGGACCGCGTGGTGGGCTGGCAGTATTGGACGAAACACCTCATGGGCATCGAGAACTCCTTCTGCGGCGCCCCGCAGGTGGAGAAGCAGGCCGGACGCCCGGAGAACTTCGCCTTCGTCCTCAAGGGGGTGCTCTTCGTCGGCATCAACCTCGTGGGGGGTCAGACGGAGCGCCAGTCGATGCTCGACGACGCCGACTGGGTGTACCAGCAGTTCACCGAGAAAGATTCTCTCGTGCGCGCAGCCGTCGTCTTCGCCCAAGCCGGCCCCAGCGACAACCGCCACTGGTTCTTCGATCGCTTCGAGCCGGACGCTGCGGCCTTCGCGAAGCCGGTTCTCTACGCGCAGGGCGACGGCCACTTCTGGCTCCTCGACCAACCTTTCCTCACCGCGCCCAACGTCACCCGCGTGCAAGTGGAGCGAGGGATCGTGCCGCCGCTGCAAGTCACGGTCGAGAGCGATGCCACCTTCCACTTCGAGCGCGACCCCTGGCCTGCCGGGACGGTAGCCGTCGATCGGCCGCCTTGCGCCGACGCCGGGCCTGACCTCATCGTGCCGGAGGACGGCGTGGCCACCCTCTACGGCAAGGTGAGTGATGACGGCGAGCCGCTGCCGACGCAGTTCAGCGCGGAGTGGAGCGTGGTCGAGGGAGGAACGGCCCTCTTCGCCGATCCCCATGCGGTGTTGACCACGGTCACCTTCGAGGACGACGGCATCCACGTGCTGCGCCTCACCGCCAGCGACGGCCAATCCGTGGCCACCGACGAGATCACGGTCACCGTCGGCGGCACGGGGCCGAACCTTCCCCCGGTGGCGCAGCGCGATGCGTACGAAATGGAAGTGGATGGCACGCTCTGGGTCGATGTCCCCGGTGTCCTGGCGAACGACACCGACGCCAACGGCAACGCTCTCGTGGCCGAACTGGTGACCCCTCCTGCCCACGGCGAGCTGACCTTGGCCAGCGACGGCTCCTTCACCTACGTGCCGGGGGTGGGGTACGTCGGTCTGGATCATTTCGTCTACCGGGCTAGCGACACGGTGGAGGAAGACGAGGCGGAGGCATGGATCGGCGTCGGCGGCACGGTGATGACCTTCGTGCCGGTGGCGGATGCCAAGGTCCGCTCCAACCAGCCGGCGAGCAACTATGGTCACACCACGGACCTGAGAGTGGAGCAGGACGTCATGGTCCTGCACAGCTATCTCAGATTCAACCTCCCCTCCGTGGGAACGGTGCGCGATGCGATGTTGCGGCTCTACTCCCAGAGCGGCAGCATCGATGGCGGCACGATCCACGCCGTTTCGAACAATTACGAGGGGACGACGACACCCTGGACGGAGACTGGGATCACCTGGGGCAACGCTCCGGCGCTCACCGGCTCAGCGCTCTCCAGCGCCGGCTTGGTTCTCACCGACGACCTCGTAGAGTTGCCGCTGGGCGCTGCTATTACCGGGCCTGGGACCTGGAGCTTCGCCCTGCAGAACGGCGTTCCCGATGCGGTGATCTATGGTTCCCGGGAATCCAACCTTCCCCCCGAGCTGATCGTCTGCGTCCTGCCGGCGGGGGCCGACCTGCCGCCGGTGGCCGCCGCGGACGCATTCTCCACGCCGGAAGACAGCGTGCTCACGGTGGCGGCACCGGGCGTCCTCGGCAACGATGTCGATGCGGATGGTGATTCGCTGACGTCGACCCTGGCGGCGCCGCCGGTGCACGGTGTCGCCGCCCTCGCTCTCGACGGTTCGTTCACCTACACGCCGGCAGCGGACTTCCAAGGCACCGATGCTTTCTCCTACGTCTTGGACGATGGCGAGGGGGGCTCGGACACCGGGATCGTCACCCTCACGGTGACGCCGATGAACGATCTTCCGGCGCTGGTGAACGACATCTACGCCCATCGCTCCAACGAGAACCTGGATGTGGCGGTGCCGGGTGTGCTGTGGAACGATACCGATCCGGACGCCGATTCCTTGACCGTGACCGTGGTCGTGGGCCCCACCCACGGCAGCTTGAGCCTCGCTCCCGACGGCGCCTTCGCCTATGCGCCGGACGGGAGCGGGCTCATGGATGGCTTCGATTACGAGGCGAGCGACGGCCAGGCGGTGTCGCGAGCCCACGTGACGCTCCGGCTGCTCCGCGAACCCAAGACCCACACCTTCACGCCCTCGGAGGGTGAGACCGGGGGCCCGTCGAAAGCCTCGGCGCTGCCTTCGGCCCCGGCCTCGGAGCGGGCGAGGCTCGAGGGGCCAGCGGCGGCAACGACGACCCTCACCTTCCGCCTCTTCGGCCTCGGCCCGCACATCGTGCAGGCGACGCTCCGCCTCCACGGCGGCGAACCACCCGCATGGTTGGAGCGGGACGTCACTCCCTGGGTCCAGGGGGATGGCTCTCTGAGCCTCGAGCTCGCGCCGTTCGTGCCGGACGGCTTCGTCCTGGGGCCAGGGAATCTCAGCGACATGGCGCAGCTGGTGATCGTGACGGAGGGGGAGCCCGAGGCGCCCGTGGTGGAACCTGCGGGGCAGTCCGTGGAGCGCCTCGAAACCCGGCTCTATCGGGTGATGCCGAACCCGACGCGCCAAGGCGTCTGGGTCGACTACGGGCTGGCCCAGTCGGAGCGCGCCGAGATCATCCTCTACAACGCCCGCGGCCAGCGCGTTCGCACCCTGGCCTCCGAACGCCAGAGCGCCGGGCGCAAGCTCCTGTTCTGGGACGGGACCGATGCACGCGGTGCCCGTGTGCCGGCGGGGATCTACTTCCTCCGCTCCATTCTCGGCCCGCGGACGGAAACCAGGAAGGTGGTCGTCGCCCGCTGAGGCGCACCACCTAAGCCACCCTGCACGGCCACCCTGCCCGAATCAGGGCAACCCCCGCCTCGGGTGGCGGCACGACTCCCGCCTCAGAGCCAAGGCAGTCCCAGGCCCACCAGCCGGTTCCGTTCCTCGTCCCAGACTCGATAGCGGATCGACCGCAGGCTGGTGAAGAGGCGCAGCTTCGTGGCCTTCTGCAGCAGCGGGTTTTCGCGGTGGCAGCGCTCCAGGAAGTAGTTGGGGATCCGCGGGCTCAGATGATGGATGTGATGGAAGCCAATGTTGCCGCTGAACCACTGCAGGACTTTGGGGAGCGCGTAGTAGCTGCTGCCGCGCATGGCAGTGGTGAAATGGTCCCAGTGCTGCTGCCGCTGCCAGCTGACGCCTTCGAATTGGTGTTGCACGTAGAAGAGCCAGACTCCGAAGGCGGTGGAGAAGATGAGGACCGGAAGCTGGATGAGCACATAGGATTGGACCCCCAAAGCCAGGCTCAAGGCGACTCCCAGACCGAGCATGGCCAGATTCGCCCAGAGCACGCTGCGCTGCCAGCGCCAGCCGAACTTCGCGCCGGCGAAGCGATTCTTGATCAGGACCACGAACACCGGGCCGACAAGGAAGAGGCAGAAGGGGTTGCGGTAAAGGCGGAAGCGCAGACGGCACCAGGGGGACGCCTCCCGGTACTCGCGCATCGTCATCGTCCAGATGTCGCCAACCCCGCGCCGGTCCAGGTTCCCAGCCGTGGCGTGGTGGATGGCGTGGGTGTGCCGCCAGTAGTGATAGGGAGTAAAGCTGAGGACACCGCCCACGAAGCCGAAAGCGTCGTTCCAGCGCCGCGACCGTAGGAACGATCCGTGGCCGCAGTCGTGGAGCACGATGAACACGCGTACCAGGAAGCCGGCGGCGAGCACCGCCAGACCCAGGGTGAGCCCATAAGAGATCTCGAGACTCCGAACCATCATGTACCAGAGCGCGATGTAGGGCAGGAAAGAGGTACTCACCTGCCAGAGGGCGAGCTTGCTGTCTGGTTGGTGATAAGGGGCGACCAGGCTTCGCCAGGGGGTCACGGGTGGCGCGGCGGTCGAGGGCCATGCAGTCATGAGCGCCTGGCCCTCTCTAGGTGAGGCGAGCGCGGGCCGGCGTGAACGCCGGCCCTGCTCCTCGAGAAGTCGTTCCGGACACCCCGTGGGTCGCGTCGACCCGGGGATGCCAGATGGAAGCGAATCTACCAGCGCCCGCGCCCACCCTGGCCCGCGCCCTCGGCGCGCGGCCGGGCCTCGTTGACGTTGAGCGGCCGGCCGTCCAGATCAGTCTTGTCGAGGGCGCGGATCGCCTGCTCGGCGCCGCCTTCCATCTCGACAAAGGCGAAACCGCGGGAACGCCCGGTCTCTCGATCGGTGATCATGTTCACCGAGGTGACCGTCCCGTACTGGGCGAAGAGCTCACGGATCTGCGTTTCGGTGGAGCTCCAGGCAAGGTTCCCCACGTAAATCTTCTGCGACATCAGAACACGTTTCCTTTTCAGCAGCGAACGCCGGCTGGCGTTCGCCTCCATGGACATCCTTCCCACACGGGAAGGGGGACCCACTTGGTCCCGTCTGCAAGGGGAACACGGAGAACTGGGAGAATACCCGGAAGGCGAACCGAAAAGGCTTGAGCCTCGAGAGGATTCACACCGCGCGCACCGAGTGCACCTGCACCCAGGGAGACTATCATGGATCGTGCCAGCAGGCAACGACCGTCGCGCCCGTGGCGCCACCCCTCTCCAGACCACGAGCCGCGCCCAGGATCCGTAATGAAGAGCGCGGGAGGCGCGACCAGACACTGGCGCGGCGGTCGTCATCGAGGCAAATTCGGCGCTGGCGGCGCAGTTTAGGTGGCAACTGGTCCGCGCCATGCTCCCGTGCGTACTGGATTGTCGCCTGGCCGGGCACGCACTAGCATGGGACTGCCGCTCGGCCGCTAGGTCCTCGAGAAGGCGGCGCGGCGGCTCGCCAGATCTCACCGGAGGCAGGACGATGACGACACGGGCTCCGAGCTGGCCTGGGAGCGCCTTCCCTCTAGGCGCCACGCCGCATCCCCACGGGGTGAACTTCTGCGTCTACGCGCGCGAGGCGACCGCGGTCTCCCTCCTTCTTTTCGACCGTCCTGGCGACTCCCAGCCGTCGCGCGCCGTCGACCTCGACCCGGTGCGCAATCGCACCGAAGCGTACTGGCACGTTTTCGTCCCCGGCGTCCTGCATGGTCAGGAGTACGCCTGGCGGGTCGACGGGCCCTCGGCTCCGGAGCGCGGCTTGCGCTTCGACCCGCGCTGCGAGCTCCTGGACCCGTACGGGCGCGGCATCGCCATCGAGTCCAGGCTGGTCCCGGGTACCAGCGGGGCGGCACGGCCGGCGCTCCGGAGCGTCGTGGTCGATACGAGTCGTTATGACTGGGAAGGCGACCAGCCGCTGCGACTGCCCGTCACGGAGACCATCATCTACGAGATGCACGTGCGCGGCTTCACGCGCCACCCGAGCTCGCGAGTGGCGCCGGAGAAACGGGGCACCTATGCCGGCGTGATCGAGAAGATCCCCTACCTCCGTGACCTGGGGATCACCGCGGTCGAGCTCATGCCAGTGTTCCAGTTCGATCCAAACGACGCCCCGCCGGGACGGATGAACTACTGGGGTTACTCGCCCCTGGGGTTCTTCGCGCCCCACACGGGCTACGCCATGCGGGCCGACGCGCTCGGAGCGCAGGACGAGTTCCGCGACATGGTGAAGGCCCTGCACCGCGCCGGGATCGAGGTGATCCTGGACGTGGTCTACAACCACACCGCCGAGGGCGGCGAGAACGGGCCCACGTTCTGCTTCAAGGGATTGGCCAACGACGAGTACTACATGCTCGAAGAGGATCGCCGGCACTACGCCAACTTCACGGGGACGGGGAACACGATCAACGCCAACCACCCGGTGGTGCGGCGGCTGATCCTCGACAGCCTGCGCTACTGGGTGCAGGAGATGCACGTCGACGGCTTCCGCTTCGACCTGGCCTCGGTGCTGGCCCGGGACGAGACGGGGCAGCCGCGGGACAACGCTCCCGTCCTTTGGGACATCGAGACCGACCCGGTGCTCGCCGGTACCAAACTCATCGCCGAAGCCTGGGATGCCGCTGGTCTCTACCAGGTGGGCACCTTCCTCGGTCACACCTGGAAAGAGTGGAACGGCCGCTTCCGGGACGATGTCCGCGGTTTCCTCCGTGGCGACGAAGGCACGGTGTCCCGTCTGGCCTCGCGCCTCCTGGGTAGCCCCGATCTCTACGGGCACGAAGAGCGCGAGCCCGAGCAGAGCATCAACTTCGTCACCTCCCACGACGGCTTCACGCTCGAGGACCTGGTCACCTACGAACGCAAGCACAACGAGGCCAACGGCGAGGACAACCGCGACGGCAGCGACGACAACCGCAGCTGGAACTGCGGCGTCGAGGGTCCGAGCAGCGATCCTGAAGTCGAGAGCCTGCGGCACCGGCAGGTGAAGAACTTCCATGTCCTCAACCTCTTCGCCTTGGGTGCGCCGATGCTCCTGATGGGAGACGAGATGCGCCGCAGCCAGGGGGGCAACAACAACGCCTACTGCCAGGACAACGAGACGAGCTGGCTCGACTGGTCGCTGGCCGAGCGGCACGCGGGGCTGCTGCGTTTCGTGCGTCATTTGATCCGGGCGCGGGTGCGCCGCGTGCAGGCGGCGGGCAGGGAAGGGGAGAGCCTGAACGCGTTCCTGCGCCGGGCGCGCCTCGAATGGCACGGCGTGGAGCTCCATTCCCCGGACTGGGGCCCGTCCTCACACACCTTGGCCTTCACCGCCCGTGCCTGGGGCGATGGGCTCGTCGTTCACGGCATGCTGAACGGCTACTGGGAGCCTCTCGACTTCGAGGTGCCGGAGCCGGGTGCGGGTGTACGCTGGAAGCGCTGGTGCGACACCTCCCTCGACGCGCCACACGACATCGTGAGCTTCGACGCGGCCTCCGAGGTGCAGGGGGAGCGCTACCGCGTACAACCTCGCTCCATCGTGCTCCTCTTCACCGGGCCCCCGGTGCCGGCGGGTGTGCCGGCTTGGCCCCAGGGTGAGGATCTCGACGCGCAGCGAGCCGATTCCGTCGCGCCTCACTTCACCGTGTAGCCCTTGGATTCGAGGCACGCCCCCATGGCCTTCTTGAGGGCGTCGAGCTTCGCCTGCTGTTCCGCGTTCACCTTGGCTTCCGCCCCGGCTTCGGCCTGTGCCTCGGCCTTTTTCTTCGCCCGGCGCCCCCCGACTCCTCCCGCCGCAGCGCCGATGGCGGCACCGGTGCCGGCATCGCCGGCGATGGCGCCGATGATGGCCCCCGCTGCGGCACCCTTGGCCGCGCCCTTGGCTCCGGCCTTCCCGGCGACCGAGTCCACTTGCGCTTTGGCTTGATCGCCTGCCGCCTTGGCGTCGGGCGGCGGCTGATTCGGCTTGATGCCAGTCTCGTTCGCCGCCCACTGCAAGCAGGCTAGCTCGTCTGCTTCCTGCTGTTCCGGTGTTTGCTCCTTGGCCGGGAAGACGACGATGCCGAGCTTCTGCTTCGCTTCCTTCATCGTCATCTGCGGGGCGGCGGTCGCGGCGGCCGGCGGGGGTGCCGTCGTCGCCGGCGGAGTCTGCGCGGGCTGCTGGCTCTGGGCTGGCGGCGGTGACGTTTGCGCTGCCCATGTGGCGGCTCGCAGCGTGATCGCGATCACAATGGTCAGAATGCCCGCGAGCCCAGCCTCGAACCTTCTCATCGTACGCATGTGGATCCCTTCCCTTCGGGCTTTCGACGCTGCGCACGGATTATCGGCGTGTCTCGGAAGCGTGTCCAGGGGCTCAGGACATGCGGAGAGGAGCGGCTGCGCACGCCTCCGTCTGCACCGGCACGCGCATCGTGGTTCTCCTCGAGGTCAGCAGCAACCGTTGGGAGGCCGGCCGTCGGGCACCGCCGCGCGGAGGACCGGTGCAGCGACGGCCGTGCCGCGGGCGACGGCCAGCCAACGGCGCCCCACCTGCAGCAGGATCAACGCCACGCACAACACCATGATGATGGTGAGCCAGGCGTCGAGAGCTCCCTTGAAGCGCGTCGCTGCATCCGCGGCCGTGCGCGCCATGGGCAGGAAGCGCTGGAAGACGAGCTGGTAGCCCGCGGTGAGCGTGGTGCAGGTCACGAACAACATCGGGATCAGGGTCGCCCAGAGGTAACGCGCCCGGCCGCTGTTGACGAGCACCGTCCCCGCCACCGACAGCGCCACCACCGCCAGGAGCTGGTTGGAGATGCCGAACATCGGCCAGATGGTGTCGATCGAACCGGCCCAGATGAAGTAACCCCAGGCGAGCACGACGAACGCCGTCGCGAAGACCGCGGCGGGGAGGAAGTCCGGGCGCCCGAGCCGCGGGTGCACGCGCCCCAACATTTCTTGCACGAGGAAACGCGCCACGCGCGTCCCCGTATCGATCGTGGTGAGGATGAACAGCGCCTCGAACATGATGGCGAAGTGGTACCAGAACGAGGTGAGGGCGCGGAACACCGGGATCGCGGTGAAGATCTGCGCCATGCCGACAGCGAGGGAGACCGCCCCACCGGAGCGCCCCTGCAGTTGCTCGCGCACGGCCGCCTCGTAGGCCGGCAGGTGCTCGACGGCGAATCCCATCTTCTCCAGGATCGGCTTCCACTGCGCCTGCTTGGCGAGATCGATGTTGATGGCGAAGTAGTCTCCCGGCGGCAGCGAGCAGGCGGCGATGAGTGCCACCACGCCCACCAGGCCCTCGATGAGCATCGCCGCGTAGCCGATGGGGCGGGCGTGGGATTCTCGATCCAGCATCTTCGGCGTCGTTCCCGAGGCCACCAGGGAATGGAAGCCCGAGATCGCGCCGCACATGATGGTGATGAAGACGAACGGGAAGACCTTGCCGGGCACGAGAGGCCCGCCGCCGTGGACGAAGTCGGTCAGAGGCGGCATCTGCAGCGGTGGATTGACGAGCACGACGCCGATGACGAGAGCCGCCACCGTGCCGATCTTGAGATAGGAGGAGAGGTAGTCCCGCGGGCAGAGGAGCAACCAGACTGGCAGCACGGAGGCGATGAAGCCGTACACGGCGATGGCGATGGTCACCTGGTGCTGGCTCAAGCTGAAGAAGCGCTCGAGCGGCGAGCCCGGGATCAAGCTGCCGAGCCAGGTACAGCCCAGGACCGCGAGGGCGCCGACTGCCGAGGCTTCGCCGATCTTGCCCTTGCGCAGCCGGTACATCCACAGGCCCACGAAGAGCGCGATCGGGATCGAGCAGGCGATGGTGAAGGTGCCCCAGGACGAGCCGGGGATGTGCAGGATCGAGCCGTCGGGCCTGGTGAGCGTTTCGCCCCCCAGCGCTTTCACCACCACCAGACCGAGGCCGGCGAGGGCGTTGACGATGATGAAGAGGATGGCGAGGGAGGCAGTCACGCCGGCGAGCGGCCCGATCTCGGCCCGCGCCATGTCGGCGAGGGAGCGACCGTCGCGGCGGACGGAGAACGCGAGCACCAGGAAATCCTGGACCGTTCCTGCCAGGACGACCCCGATGACGAGCCATAGCAGACCGGGGAGAAAGCCGAACTGCGCCGCCAGCACCGGGCCCACCAGGGGGCCGGCGCCGCTGATGGCGGCGAAGTGATGACCGAAGAGGACCCACTTGTGGGTGGGGTGGTAATTCTGGCCGTCGTTCAGGCGATGCGCTGGGGTGACCCGCGTGTCGTCGAGAACCGCCACCTTGGCGGCGAGGAAGGCGGAGTAGTAACGGTAGGCGATGGCGAAGAGGCAGAGAACGCCGATCACGAGGGGCAGGGCATGAACGGTCAATCGTGGCCTCCCCGAGGCTGTAACAACAGCCGCGGCGGAATCTTACCTGCGACGCTCAACGGGTGGTACCCTTGTTGCAGGCTGGTGCTGGCCGAGCAGGGAGAAACCATCGGCAGCGGTTGCGCCGAGCCGGGTAGGGAGCTACATTGACCCGCGAGCAGCCCCTGGTAAGGTAGATAGTCGAATGCGTCCAAGCATGAGGATTTCTCGAGCAGCGGCCGTCTTGGTGGCGCTCGGCGCGCTCACCTTCGGCGCCTGCAACGATCCCGGGGCGCCACCCTCGTCGACATCCTCCACGGACTACCACGGTATCTACGATGCCGGCTCCAAGAGCCTCGTTTTTCGGCTCGAAGCTCCGGATGGCGGACCGAGCGCCTTCCAGCTCGTGGTGACCCACCTGACCCAGGACCCGTCGACACACGAGGTGCACGCCTCGGTCGCGATCCGGAACACGACCGGTGAGGTGCAGCCGGGTCCCCGGGGCGTCGACGTTTTCGGCTTCGTTCCCCAAGACGTGAGACCAGTCAACGGCGACTGCATCGAAGCGGAATGCCTCAACTGCCCGGCCGAATGCTTCTACGAACACAGCGGCACCTACGGCGATGACGGCGCCCTCGGGCCGGGGGAAACCTCCGAACCTCTGGAGTGGATCGTCTACAACCCGTCGGACGAGAGTTTCGCCTTCCGCGCCCGCATCGAGCCCGGCACCGCGCAACCTGGCGACGGCACGATCTCCGGCGCCGTCTTCCACGATTTGAATGGGAACGGGCACAGGGAGGACGGGGAGGCGGGTCTCGAGGGCGCCACAGTATCCCTCGTCCATGACACCTCGGTGCAGACTGCCACCACGGATGCGCGCGGGAACTATGCCTTCCAGGTGGCGGATCCAGGTCTGTACGAGCTGGTCTGGGAGCCGGGACGCTGCCCGCCTTCGACGCCGACACGGCTGCAGGTGCTGGTGCTGCGCCGCTCCGATGGCACGCTTTCGGGCTTCGCCGAGGGCGATTTCGGCTGCTTCGCTGGCGGCGATTTCTCGATTTTAGTCACCGGGCGCGTCTTCATCGATCACAACCGCAACGGCCTGCCGGACATGGGGGAGCCCGGCCTCCCTGGAGTCGTGCTCGGGGGCTCTACCGCGTGCCCGACCTTCGCGCCCATCGAGGCGCACACCGACCGGCGCGGGAACTACGGCATGCTGCTCCCGCCCTGCCCACCGTTCATCAGCGTGGCGCTCTATCAGATCGATGGCTATGTCTTCACGAGCCCGAACCCGGTGCTCTTCGAGAACCTGCCACCGGGCCCTGGCCCTCTGCGGGCCGACTTCGGCGTGGCGCCGGCGAGTCCCTGAACCGCCGTCGAGGTCGCTCTCGAAGGGCGGCCCAGCCTGTAGATTCGTAATGGGTCCGGGCGAAAACTACCCAGGCACGCTGCGCCGCCTTCGCTCTACTCGATCTCATCACGATCTGGCGCGCCGCCTGTGCCCCAGAGCGTTTGGGCACAGCATGTGCATTAGTCCAGACGCACAGGGGGTTCCTCCAGGGCATGGGTTGGCGGAGTGTGGTTCCAGGAGGAACAGGTCGGGGGCGCGCCGGCGGCGCGCCCCCGAAACCTTTCAGCGATGCACTAGCTCTTCGGCCAGCAGACGAGCCTTGCGCGCCAGGTTGGCCATCCCCGGGATATCGTCCTTCTCCTCCGCAGCCCGCGCGGCGACGACCAGGTTTTCCACCGTGTGCAACTTCTCGATTTCTTCCGCCGTGAGCTTCTCCCGGTCGAGGCTCCGGATCGACTTCTCGGCTTCCTCCAGATCCTCGTTTGCCTGCGCCGTCAGAGCCGTCTTCTCCTCGGCGGAGAGCTCCAGCTTGAGGTCGGCTGGGGGCTCGGGCGCCGGGGGTGGTGGTTGCGGCGCCGGCGCCAGGGGTGGCGGCTTCACCGGAGGAGCCGGAGAGGAGCAAGCAGCCAAGCATGCAAGCAGCAGGACGCAGAGGAACGTGCGTCGCCATGGGAGGCGGCGTTCAGGCCTCACTCCCGCTCCGCCTTCCTCACGCCAGGCGCGCTGCTGTCGCTGGCTTCGCATCGACACTCTCCAGGCTCGACAGCATCAAGGAACTGACGCTGCCGGTGCTCGTGGGCAAGGATAGCGTGACCTCGGTGCCCGTGGCGGGATCCGAAGCGATCTCGACCTGGCCGCCGTGCATCTCCACCGCCTGCCGCACCAGGGCAAGGCCCACGCCCGAGCCTTCGGGACGCGTGGTGTAGAAGACGTCGAACACACGCTGCAGGTTTTCCGCCGGGATCCCCGGGCCGGTGTCCGCGATGGAAACGAAGGCCCGTTCCTGCCTACACGTGGTGCGGACGAGAATCCGCCCGTTCTGCGACGGCTGCGCTTGGATGGCGTTCCGCAGCACGTTCTCCAATGCGTGGCACAAGATCGCTTTGTCGGCGAGAACCGCGGGTACTCCCTCTGCCGGTTGGAACTCGATCTCGACGCCGGCGAGAGTGGCGTCGGCGGCAAGCGAGGCGCACACCTCTTCGACGCAAGCCTCGAGGCGCAGCGGCTCCACCAGCGCGGGGCGCAAGCGGGAGAGGCGGAGGAAGCCGCTGATGAACCGATCCAAGTTGCGCACCTTCTCGGACATGGCACGCCCCTGCTCTCCGGCGCTCGCCGGATCGTCGGCCACCGCTGCCACCATGGCATCGAGGTCGAAAACGATGGACTGCAGGCGCCCGCGCAGCTCGTGCGCGAAGCCCGCCGCCATGTCCCCCAACACCGTCAGCACTTTCGATTGATCGATCAAGCTGTGCATGGCCAGATGCTCGTTAGCGCGCTGGATTTCGATCAGGAGCCCGCCGGGCGGGTCCTCTACCGCCTCGATCCGATGTCCCACGGCGACCAGGAGCTCCCCGTCTTGCACGGCGGTCAAGCGCACCGAGAGACTCTTCTCGCCGCCATTGCGCAGCTCCGCACACAGAGCGTGGAGGGGATGCTCCGCGGCAAGGAGAGACTCGAGCCGCCGGCCCTGGCTCAGGTGCGGTGGCAGGCCGAGCCAGCGGCAGGCGAGCGCATTGGTGAGAATGATCTCCTGCCGCGGACCGAGCGCCAGAATGCCGTCGCCGAGGAGATCGACGGCGCGGTAGAGGGTGTGCTCCGCTCCCAGCTTCTCCCGCTCCTCGTGGATCTGACGGCCGAGCAGGTTGAGCTCGCGCGCCAAGCGGGCGAACTCGTCGGCGCCCGACTCGGGAATCGTGGCATCGAAGCGGCCGGCGCGCATCGCCGAGACGCCGGCTTCGAGATCGCGGAGGCGGGTGCCCGCCAAGCGCGAGAGCACCCAACCGGCGGCAAGGACCAGGCCGATGAAAGCGAGAGTGCCGACGACGCCACGGTAAAAGGCCGATTGCACACCGTCACGCAGGAAGGTTCCTGCCACCTGGATGCGGATCGAGGCGAAGGGCCGCGTCCCCTGGGAGACGCGCGACTCCGCCAGGTAGACGCGGTCCACGGCGCGCAGGTCCCAGACTACGGCGAACGCCTGCGCCAGGTTCTCGATCTTGGGAAGGGGTGGATGCGGGCGTGTCTCCTCGCCGCGACCCATGCCGGGGCTGGTGGCGACGACGGCGCCGTTCGTGTCGCAGAGGGAAACCTGCAGGATCGAAGGGGCTTCGGCGATGGCGTCGTCCAGCACCTGCTGCAGGCGCGGGTCCAGCGCCAGCTCGGCCAGCGGCGCGTCGACATCGTCGTTGGCCAGGAAGTCGAGCTGGCGTGCCACGTTGCGGGTGATCAAGCCGCACTCGGTGGCCGCCCGTTCGGTCGCGAGCCGCGCCGTGCTCGCCAGCTCCAAACCGACGGCGAGAAGCGGCAGCGCCGCGCCGACGACCAGCAGGGAGCGAAGCTGGCGGCCCGCCGAGGAGGAAGCCATGCCGACCTCCGTCATTGCTGCGCGTACAAATGCAGCTTGGTATAGAGCGTCTTCACGCTGATACCGAGCATCGACGCCGCCCGCGTCTTGTTTCCGTGGCAGGTCTCCAGCGTGCGCAGGATCAGGGCCTTCTCGGCATCGGCGATGGTGGTGCCGAGCGGCAGGCGCAGGCTGGATTCCTCCACCTCGGCGGCCGCCCCGGCGCCGCCCCGCACCGGAGAGGGCAGGTGCTGGGGCTGGATCTCCCCGGCCTGGCTGAGGATGACAGCGCGCTCCACGGCATTGCGCAGCTCGCGGCCGTTTCCGGGCCAGGGATGGGCGAGGAGCACCGCCAGCGTTTCCGGCGCGAAACCGGTGAGCGCCTTGCTCTCGCGCTCGGCGAAGGAGGCGAGGAAGCGCTCGGCCAGCACCGGGATGTCCTCGGGGCGCTCGCGCAGCGGCGGCAGGTGCAGGGTCAGCACGTTGAGCCGGTAGTACAGGTCTTCGCGGAAGGCGCCCTTGGCGAGCAGATCTTCGATATTGGCGTTCGTCGCCGCGAGGACGCGGACGTCGACCACGATCTCCTTGTTTCCCCCGACGCGGCGGATCTGTCCATCTTCGAGGGCGCGCAACAGCTTGCTCTGCAGCGTCGCCGGCATCTGGCCGATCTCGTCGAAGAAGAGCGTGCCCTCGTGGGCGAGCTCGAAGCAGCCGGCCCGCGCCATGGTGGCGCCGGTGAAGGCGCCGCGCTCGTGGCCGAACATCTCGCTCTCGAGCAGGTTCTCCGGAATGGCGGCGCAGTTCACCGGCACCAGCCGTGCCCCCCAGCGGCGACTCAGCCGGTGGATCGTCCGTGCCGCGACCTCTTTGCCGGTGCCGCTCTCCCCGGTGATGAGCACCGGGGCATCGGAGGCGGCGAACTGCTCGATGAGTCGGAAGATCTCGAGCATCCCCGGAGAGCGCCCCACCAGCTCCTTCAGACGGCCGCTGCGCTCCACCTCGCGGCGCAGGTCCTGGACCTCGCGGCGAAGCGCGGCGCGCTCCATCCCGGTGCGGACGACGTGGAGCAGCCGTTCCCGATCCACCGGTTTGACCAGGTAGTCGTGCACTCCCTTGCGCGCTGCCTGCACGGCGCTGTCGATCGTGCCATGGCCGGTGAGCACCACGAGCGTCGCGTCGACGGCGCGCTCCTGCAGATCGGCGATCAAGGCCATGCCGTTCCGATCGGGGAGATCGAGATCGACGATGACGAGGTCTGGCGGGGCGGCAAGGGCACGATCCAGGGCTTCTTTGGCCGTCCCGGCCTCGTGGACGGCATAGCCCAGGGCGCCGAGAACACGGGACAGGCCCCGGCGCGTGCGCTCGTCGTCGTCGACGACGAGGAGATTGCCCTGCCGGTCCGTCGTGGTGGCCACGGGTTCGACCCCCCGTTCTGTTGCACGGGCGCCGGCGTCTCGGGGAAAAAACCATGGTAGCACAGGGATCAGAGGACCCTGAAAAAAGCACACGCCCTGTAACCACGACAGGGTGCGACGCGAGGATCGGGGATTCTCCCATGCGGTATCGGGCGGCGGAGCGATTCAGGTGCGGCGCCGCGGCCCGGCGCTGCAAGCGGCTCTGGCACGGGTCTTGAGACGGTATAACCTGCCTGCACAGCGAAGGACGGCATTCAGGAGCCACCAGGGTCGCCGAGGGAACTCGTCGCAGGGCTTGGCGCAGCGAGGAAGGGAAGCATGTTGCGGGCGGTGGCGGTGCTGCTTCTGATCCTGTGGCTGTTCGGCATCGCCTTTTCGTACACCCTGGGCGGGTTCATCCATACCTTGCTCGTTCTGGCGCTGGCATCGTTGCTCCTGCCCGCCGTGCAGAACCGCCGCAGCGAGCGCGGCCTGTCCAAGGCCGACTCGGTGGCGAGGAGGGACAACCGGTGATGGTGACGCGCTGGACCTACCTGCGAGCCGCGTGGAACATGCTGCACGCGGCATTCGCTACCGGCCGCCGGGTCGGGCTTCGCAGTGGCATCTTGGACTATGGGTTGGCGGTGCGCCTGCACGCCATAGGGATCGCGGTCTACTGCTTGAAGCGTGCAGTCCTCGGCTGACGCGACTCGCCTTTGAAGCATGCTGATCAGGTCGGCCGCAGAAGTCCCTTCCGTAGTCCGACAAGATCACTCGGATTGGGACCTCGGTCTATTGACCTGTCTCTCTGGGGTGCACCCCAATTCTTGGACATGTCTGACTCCCGATTCTTGTGATGGCCCTCAGCGACGGGAGTCTTTTGACTTCATTCTGTTGCTACGACTGCGCGTCGTAGACCGAGAACGAGTGTTGAACGAGCGAAACAACGTCTGTCGAGCGGTGTCGCAGATCGCGACAACGGCGGGATGCTTGAGCTTCTTCTCGGTGGAGATGGCATAGAACCGAGTGCGCACCTCGTGAGCAAGGCCGACGCGCTCGAGATGGAATTGCTTTTCGAAATGCTTCTCGACCACCGAGGGAACTGGGAAGATCCCAACGCCCGCCTGTCCGAATACCCGCATCAAGGCAAGATCCTCGAATTCCCCGATCAGCACTGGCCGAACGTTCTGGGCTTCGAGCCATTGATCAAGACTCCGCCGAATCGCGGTGTCATCGGTCGGAAGCAGAATCGGAGCCCCGTCAAGCGACTTAGGGAACGACCGCCGGTAGAGTTTGGCCAGATTGGGCGTGCCCACGAACATCACGCCACACTCTCCGAGAAAATGGTTGTAGGCGCGGACATTCACGGTGGGGGTGACGAGGGCGTCCGACAGCACGAGGTCTATCTCGTGCACGGCGAGATCGGCGAGGAGCCGCTCGAGACTCGCCTCTCGGCAGAGGATGCGGACTGGTTCAGGAAGGCGTAGTGCCGGCTTGATGAGGTGGTAGGCTACGTCCTTCGGCAAGACGTCGTCGACGCCGATGACGAGACGGAGCGGGCGGCCAGTGGGACGCTGCTTGACCGCGTCCATGAGCTCCCGACCGATCCCGAAGATCTCCTCTGCATAGCGAACGACCATGCGGCCGACGTCGGTCGGAGCGACAGTTCGGCCCTGTCGGGCCAGCAACTTCTCCCCGAGCTGCTCTTCGAGCATTCGCATCTGGGCGCTGATCGTCGAGGGTGCGAGGTGGAGCTCGCGAGAAGCCCGAGTAATGCTGCCCGCCCGGACGACCTTCCAAAAGTAAAAAAGGTGATGGTAGTTGAGCCATTCCATGGGCCAGATGATACTTCGAAAAAAGCGTCGTGTCATTAGCAAATTTTCTAGTTGTCCGAATCCTGGATTCTCCCTAACGATGAGTGCGGTGAAGATGTGCGGGGCCACGGACGGAGGCTGAGGCAAGTACGGCGACAAGGAGTTGGGGTGTCGAGCCTGCAAGGAATGTTAAGCCAAGACTCCGGCCATCCTCGCCGGTTTGGGAACGTCGGGAGGTTGAGGATGGAGGTTCATATCCGTATCCGGGGCACGGATCCTACCGAAGCGATCCGAAGTCATGTGGCAAGACGGTTGCGCTTCTCTCTGGGTCGTTTCGCAAGCCGGCTGGGCCGCGTGACAGTTCGCATCTCGGACGTCAATGGGCCGCGTGGGGGGGGCGACAAGGTCTGCCGCATTAGCGCCAGGCTCACCCACTCTGGCCAGGTCGTGGTTCAAGAGACCGTCGACGCGAACCTGCGCGTCGCGATTGATCACGCCACCGAGCGGATCGGACAGTCATGTGGGCGCGAGCTGCAACGCCTACGGGAACGGGGCACGGGCACCCGATCGATGAGGACAGGATAACCCATCGTCGATTCTTTGACCGAGGAGGCTGACATGAACACCGAGACGAGTTCGCGGACCATTCTGGTGACCGAGTCAGACATGAAGCTCCTGAGGACCATGCTCGAGTTCCGCAAGGGCTCTAGCAGTCGCGACGAGCCGCATCTGGAAATGCTGGCGCGCGAACTCGAGCATGCCAGAGTCGTGCCTTCCGAGGAGATTCCTTCGAATGTCATCACGATGAACTCTCGGGTCCTCATCGAGGACGTGGAGACGGGAATCGAGGTGGCCTACACGCTTGAGTTCCCTGCGGCGCCGGACAGGCCAGGCAAGCTCTCGATACTGGCTCCCGTCGGGACAGCGCTTCTCGGGTACAGAGAGGGCGATGTCATCGAATGGCCGGTACCTAGAGGTGTCCGGCGAGTCCGAGTGCTAGAGGTTCTCTATCAACCCGAGGCGGACGAGTCGAGTCGGAAGGTCAGCCTCGCCATGGGAGGAAGACAGTCATGAGCAACGCAATGAGCGTCGGGGCGGGCGACGCAGACTTCACAGTGACGGCCGCCGCGCGAGACACCGCCTTACCATCATATCAGGCCTACCGGATTCTGCATCTCGGCTTCACGGTGGCGCCCATCCTTGCCGGTCTCGACAAGTTCTTCCACGTGTTGACCGACTGGGACAAGTATCTGCCCAGCGTGGTGAACAACCTGGTCGGTGGTCAAGGCCACACCTTGATGTTCGCCGTGGGCGTCATCGAGGTGGTGGCTGGCATCGGCGTGGCCTTGAAGCCACGCATCTTCAGTTACGTCGTCGCGGCCTGGCTCGGGGCCATCATCATCAACCTGCTCCTCATTCCCGGCTACTTCGACGTCGCGCTTCGTGACTTCGGCCTCTTGCTCGGAGCGTTGGCATTGGGCCGGCTGAGCGCTGAGTACGCCAGGCGGTAGGGGAGTAGTGGACATGACGGCGAATCTGGTAGGGTCCAGCACATCGAAGAATCTTTGGCGGAAGCTGCCACGTTCCGCATCTACCGTGGAAGTTAGAGAACGGCGCCACAGGAGATTGTCCTCTGTGGCGCCCCTTGGCGCGAATGATGGATTCCTCGAGGCCTCCACCAGCCCTGCCGCTAGGAGGCGAGAATGAAGCTCAGTCTGCCCCTGGTAGCGAGAAGAGAAGTCGCCGAGCGGACGATGGGCTTCACCTTCGACCTCGAAGGGCAAAGCTTCCCGTTCAAGCCCGGTCAATACGTGCAGATCACGCAAGGTGCTCCGCGCTATCAGGATGAGAAAGGTAGCTCGCGGTCCTTTTCGATCGCGTCCTCACCTGAGGATCCGTTGCTCCTCATCGCGACCCGCTTGACTGGCAGCGCCTTCAAACGAAGTCTGGCCGAGGTCGCGCTAGGAACACGGGTAGGCGTGCAGGGACCGATGGGGTCGTTTGTACTGCCTCAGGATGCGACGAGACCCCTGGCCCTCGTAGCCGGGGGCATCGGGATCACGCCCTTCCACAGCATGATCAAGATGGTCACCGAACAGAAGCTGCCCCACCGGTTGACGCTGATCTACTCGAACAGGACTCCGCGAGACGCGCCGTTCCTGAAGGAGCTTGAGGTCTGGGAAGCGGAGAACCCGAACTTCCGCCTCGTCGCAACGATGACGGCGCTGGAGACCTCGAGCACGACCTGGCAGGGCCGCAGGGGCTATGTGGATGTCCACATGATCCGTGAGGTCCTCGCAACCCCCGAACGCTTCCTTTTCTACGTCGCGGGCCCCGAGCGCATGGTGAGCGGCGTGACCCAGGTCCTGACCGAAGCCGGTGTCAGCCAAGACATGGTCCACAGCGACGAGTTCCCAGGCTATTGAAATGCAGGGAGGAGAAGATCATGGCTCGATTCGTCAGAGTAGGACCGAGAGCAGAATTCGAGGCATCGGACACGGGCAGGCTCGTCGAAGTCGAGGGGCGGCGTATTGCCCTTTTCAGCGTGGGTGGCGGTTACTACGCCATCGACGATGTGTGCCCGCACCGCGGCGGACCCTTGTCCGAGGGGCCGCTGAGCGGGGACGTGGTTACTTGCCCGCTGCACGGCTCGCGATTCAATGTGAAGACGGGTGCGGTCACGGCTCCTCCCGCTCAGCAAGGAGTCAAGACCTTCCCCGTGCGGGTCACGGGCGACGACGTCGAGGTCGGGATCGAATGAAGACCGAGCGGAAGGAGGAACCAAATCGGTCGACCTCCTGGGTGGACGCGAGACCACAGAGGTGAGGCCATGTTGAGAAAGGGAATTGGCATCTTCTGCATCGTGAGCCTGTTGTGCCTGGTGATTCTCCTGGCCTGCGGGGAAGATTCGCCCTTGGCGCCCCCGCCCGGGGATACCACGCTCATCGAAGGTCAGAACATCTTCCGATTCGACACGTTCGGAGACGAGACTTTCTGGACGGACACGCTCCAAATGCACGTGGTCATCCGCAGCTCCGTGAGCCCGGTGACGGCCCTCTCGGTTGGCCTCAAGGTCGATGCTCTCCGGCTCCCTGAAGGCTTCCCCACCGGCTTCGATTTGAACAGTCCGGCCACGACCGTCGAGCTTCTCCGCCGCGACGCGGTCGTGGGCCTCAAGGGCACAGTCGAAGGGACGACGCTGACGAAGGTGGGAGTGACCTGCGCGCTTTGTCACTCGACGGTCGACAACTCCGTCATGGCCGGCATCGGCCAGCGCCTCGACGGCTGGGCGAACCGCGATCTCAATCCCGGCGCCATCCTGGCGCTCTCGCCGGCGCTGCAGGATCCTGCGACGCAGACGGTGCTCCAGTCCTGGGGGCCCGGCAAGTACGACGCGCGCTGGAATCACGATGGTCTCAACGGGCCGGTCTTGATACCTCCCGCGTACGGTCTCCGCGGCGTGAACTTGGCGACGTACACGGGCGAGGGCTCGATCCCCTACTGGAACGCCTATGTCGCCGTGACGCAGATGCACGGTCACGGCACTTTCGTCGACCCGCGGACCGGCGACAACATCCACTGGCCCGATGATCTGGTGACCTCCAAGCTCCCGGCCCTGCACGCATATCAGCTGAGCCTCGAACCACCCTCGCCGCCGGCTGGCAGCTTCAACTCGCTGATGGCCGAGCGCGGGCAAGCACTCTTCAACGGCCAGGCGCAGTGCGCCACCTGCCACGTGCCACCGCTCTTCACGGATGCCGGCTTCGGCCTGCACGATCCCGGCGAGACTTGCTCCGATCCGATGCTCGCGGGCCGTGGTTCGACAGACAAATACAGGACGACACCGCTCCGCGGACTCTGGCACCGCCCGCCGTACTACCACGATGGGAGCCTGCCGACCCTGCAAGCCGTCGTGGAACATTACAACTCATGTCGTACGCTTGGTCTCACGCCAGAGCAACAAGCCGATCTCGTGGAGTATCTGAAGTCGCTCTAAACCGAGGTGGTGACGGCGTGCCGACGAGGATCGAGAACCCGGACGGCGCAGACGCATAAGCCACGCGCCTGCCGTCTCTTCTACCTCGCGGCAGCAGTGCTCATCGGCCTTGTCACGGCATTGGCCTGTGCAGGCGGTAAGGGCAAGCTAGATTGCGAAGCGAACTGGCGGGAAGGCATGCGTCGCGGCTGTCTACTTCGTTCTGGCCTGGCTTCTTCTTGCCCCGAAGATCGAGGAACGTGACTCAGAACTCGTACGCGATTGCGTAGTTCAAGCTGAGATTGCGAACCTTCAGTTCCGTCCCGAGCGACGTCCCGTCCGGCAGACTCGCCAGCAAGAGATTCGGCGCCGTCCCGAAGGTATAGCCGAGGCCGAGCGCCCCGGAGAGGTGCGTGCTGCGCAGCGTGACGCCCCCGGTGCCACCATAGAGGTTGGCCTTGCGGAACATGGAGGTCGGCGGATCGGCCACGGGCGACTTGTCGGAGAAGACGCCCAGATGGATGGTCCAGTGCTGGTTGAGGTCCACGTGACCGCCCAGGGCCGTGTTCCAAATGTTACGCGCTTGGTGCCGCACATCCCGGAACGGTAGCTGGCTCTGCGTCGGTGGACCGCCGCCGTTCACTTCCACCACCTGCGCCGCGACAGGACTGGAGAAGAGAGCGTAGTCGTCCGTGCTCTGGTGGTAGCGCAGGTTGGCCTCGATCGCCCAACTCTGGAAGCGGCGCGCCACGCCGAAACCGACCCCCATGGGCAGCCGGTACTCGAAGCGAGCATCGGGATCACGGAAGTAGAGATCGCCGCTCCGGTCGCGGCGGATCACCGAAGCATCGTAGAGGACGAGGCTGCTGCCCCAGAGGCGAAGGCCCGGGGAGGTGATCATGGCGGCGGTGGTCCAGCCGGAGGCGAAGTCCCACTGCGCTCCGAGGGTGAAGAGAGCGGCTGCGCTCTGGCCGTCCGATTGGAAGCTGCGGCGGAGGGAGATCACGGAGTCGGCGGAGACGGTGCGAGCGGTGACATCCTGCACCTGGTCCAGTCCAGTCCAGCCGACGCCGACACTGGTGCCGAAACGCAGGCCTTTCCGCGGCGCATAGGCGGCGGCGAAGGCGGGAACGAGGGTGGAGAAACTCACGTCCGAAGAGTAGGAGAAGCGCGCGTCGCCACGGCTCGTCGGGAGAGTGAAGGCGCCATCGGAGCGGCCGGGCTGCCAGGACACCGGTTTGCCGAGGGCGAAGCCGAGACGCCAGCGCTCGGAGTGGATGATGGGCTGCCCGATGACGGCCGCCACGAGGGTCGACACCGAGCTGAAGCGCGAGCGCGTGGTGGAGGTTCCCACCCCCTCGACGCTGACCGAGTTCCACTCGTAGGCGACGGCGCTGGCGTTGAAGCCGCTCTTTTCCGCCAGTGCCATCCCC
>DASRJW010000071.1 GCA_035649275.1 Candidatus Krumholzibacteriia bacterium | reverse complement strand
CGATCGTCGAACCGCCGGTTGGAGAAGAGTGAGCGGTCCGGCCCGCTTCCCCCTCGAGCGGAAAACCTCGAGAACTCTGGCACGCCCGATCGTCGAACCGCCGGTTGGAGAAAAGTGAGCGGTCCGGCCCGCTTCCCGCGGAACGGAAAACATCGAGAAGTCTGGCACGCTCGATCGTCGAACCGCCGGTTGGAGAACGGTGGAGACGGACTCGTGGCGCCGGGGCCGGCTGGTTCGTGCACTCGTGCGGGGCACCATTTCGGATTGCTGCACTCGTTGGGTGCACCGAAGCTCCTGGGATCGGCCACAGTCACACAGAGCCAACCTTTCTATAAAGAATAGGAAGATTCGTGCCGGCGGGAAAATCAGCGGCTCGCGGTCTCGGTGGTCAGCGCATCGAAGCAAAACCGAGGAGTGTCAACGTTGGTGACAAAGAGTGTCGCCGTCGTTGACAGTCGACTGGCGTAAGGGGCATGCAACCAGGCGGGACTGCTCGGGCGGCAGGAGAGGTAGGCCGGAAGCGTGTGCGGGCGGGACGAGCGTGGGCGGGGCTAGCGGCGGGCGCCGTAGTGGGCCAGCAGCGAATCGACCGGGCCTGCGTCGGTCCCCCAGGCGAGCTGCATCGGCGTCTCGCCCCCACGAGTCCGCGTGCGGGGATCGGCGCCGGCCTCGAGAAGCGCCGCCACGACTCCTGCCTGCGTTTGCGCCGACGCCACGTGCAGCGGGGTGTAACCCGACTCGTCCCGAGCGTCCACGGTGGCGTGGAACTCGAGGAGCAACCTGGCCATCTCTACGTCTCCCTCGTACGCGGCGATGTGCAGCGGCCTCCGCCGGGTGCGGTCCGCTGCATCAGGGTCGGCGCCCTTCTGCAGCAGCATTCGTGCAATCGCGACCTGGTGAGTGGACGCCACTTCATGGAGCACGGTTCGTCCCAGCGAGGTGCGTTCGTTCGGCGGCACGCCGAGGGCGAGCAGCATGCGGGTGGCCTCGGGGTGCTTGGCGTCCACGGCCCGGGCCAGAGCGGAGCGCCCATCCGTACTCTGGGCGCCGGGATCGGCACCGTGCGCCAGCATCAGGGCCATGGAGACGGTGTCTCCCGCCATCGCGGCGAACACCATGGGGGTGCTGCCATCGTCGTCCCGGGCATTGGGCTCGGCACCGGATTCGAGGAGCATGCGCACGAGGCTCGTATCCGTTTCGGTGCGACCGCCGGGACAAACCGCCACGTGCAAGGGTGTGAACTTCAGGTAGCCCACCGCATTCGGGTTGCCGCCGTGGTCGAGGAGCGTCCGCGCTGCGCGCGGGGCGCGCATGAAGGTGGCGCTGTGGAGAGGCGTGTCGCCGCCGGCGGCAGCCACGTTCGGGTCGAATCCAGCCTCGAGGAGCTCTTCGACGATCTCGACATGGTCGTACATCGCTGCCAGATGCAGAAGCGTTCGACCGTGATCGTCGTGCATGTCCATGCGGGCGCTGTGGGTCAGCAAAAGATGGAACACCTCGGCATTGCCCCAGCGAACTGCGATGCCGAGAGGCGTGACCCCCCCACCGTCCTTGGCGTCCACCGGAGCTCCGGCGTCGAGCAGCATTTCGACCACCACCGGACTGCCGCCCCAGGCGGCGCGGTGCAGCGCGGTCATGCCGACGGGATCGCGATAGGTGACCCGACGGGGATCGTCAGCGAGGAGTGTCCGCACCAGGGTCGTGTCGGCGGCGAGGGCAGCGTCGAAGATCGGGTCAGCGCGGACGAACTGCGCGTCGGCCTGCCTCTCGCCAGCGCGCCGTTGCAGCGCGTGCAGCTCGCGCACAGCGTCGCGGGTCTGCTCCCAGCGCTCGCAAGCTGTCAGAGTGGCCACGAAGCCGACCACGAGAACGAGAGAGCGGCGGGCGCGGGAAGGCAGGGCAGGCGGCCGCTCCTTGGCTGGGCGAGAGCAGCAGCTCGATAGCGAGGGAGTCCTCCGCCTGAAGGTTAACGAGCGGCGACACATGCAGGCAGCATCTCAATGGCTTGGGACGGGAGCCGTCTCGGGCTCGAAAACTTCTCCAGGGGGACAGCCGACGCCGGGAGGCGCGGGCTGCTGGTACATGTTCTCGACGGAGCTCGCGTACTTCCGCACCACGACGTCGCGCTTGACCTTCATGGTTGGCGTCACCTCGCCGCTCTCGATCTGCAGCTCCTGATCCAGGAGACAAAAGCGCTTGATGCGTTCGAAAGGTGCCAGGCTGGTGTTCACCTGCGCGACGAGGCTCTCGTAGAGCTGCAGGATCTGCGGCGTCCGCAGGAGCTCGGCGTCGCTGCCCGTGAGAGCCAAACTCGCGGCGTGTTCTCGCAGCGCCGCGAATTGTGGCACCAACAAGGCGCTGATGTACTTGCGTCCGTCTCCGACGAGAATGGCTTCGGCGATGAAGCGGAGGGCCTTCAACCGCGCTTCGATGGGTTGCGGCGCCACGTTCTTGCCACCGGAAGTGATCAGCAGATCCTTCTTGCGATCGGTGACGCACAGGTAGCCTTCGGCATCGATCCGGCCCACGTCGCCGGTGTGGAACCAACCGTCCGTCAGGGCCTGCGCGCTCTCCTTGGGCATCCCCCAGTAGCCACGCATGACGTTGGGTCCCCGCGCCAGGATCTCGCCATCCTCGGCGATGCGCACCTCGACGCCGTCCAGCGGCGGGCCCACGGTGCCGAGGCGCGGACGCTCCAGCGGGTTCACCGTGATGACCGGCGAGGTTTCGGTGAGGCCGTAGCCTTCCAGGATGAGGAGCCCGGCGGCATGGAAGAACTCGGCGATGGGCGGCGAGAGCGGTGCGCCGCCGGAAATCATGAAGCGCAAACGCCCACCCACGCGCTGGCGCAGCTTGGAGAAGACGAGCTTGTCCGCCACGGCGTTCTGCAACGCCAGCCAGGGGAGGACGCGCCTTCCCTCCTGCTGGGCCCGCACGCGGCGGCGGCCCACCTCCACGGCCCAGGTGAAGAGCTGGCGCCGTAGAGCCGAACCGGCAGCCGCGGTGGTCTGCACACGGGAGTACATCTTCTCGTACAGGCGCGGCACGCTGACCAGGATCGTCGGTCGCACTTCGAGGAGATTCTGCGGCACCGTCTCGACGCTTTCGGCGTAGGCGATGGTGACCCCTGCGTACCACATGGTGAAATGGCCGCCCATGCGCTCGAAGATGTGCGACAGCGGCAAGAAGGAGAGGCAGCTGTCGCTAGGGCTGAGGGTGAGGCGGCGGAGCACGCTCAACACGTTGGAGACGAGATTGGCGTGGGTGAGCATCGCCCCCTTGGGGAGGCCGGTGGTACCCGAGGTGTAGATGATCGTCGCCAAGGCATCTGGGGTCACAGCCCGCCAGACACGCTCGAAGCTCTTGGGATCGTGCAGCGAGGCGCCGCGAGTTTCGAAGTCGCGCCAGCCGCTCGCTGAGCGTGGCGCGGTGTCCGACGCACCCGCCGGTGCGTTGGCCCCGGCAGGCAGATCGTCGAAGACCACGGCGTGGTGCAAGCGGGGGAGTTGCCCGCGGCCACCGAGCTTCGCCAGCTGCTCGGCGTCGGAAACGAAAGCCAACAGCGCGTCCGAATCTCCGAGGATGTGTTGCACCGCCGTCGCCGGCAGCGTCGGATACACTGGCACCGTCACCGCGCCGCAGTGGAGGATGGCGTAATCGGCGATCGCCCATTCGATGCGGTTGGGGGAGACGATGGCGACCCGGTCGCCCGGCTGCACGCCGACCTTGCGCAGGGCCGCCGCCACCGCCTGGACTCGGTCGGCGAATTCCCTGGAGCCGAGGGCTCGGTAGCGCCCGCCGGATTTCGCGAGGAAGGCGCGCTCCCGCGGCCGGCTGGCGAGGGAGTCCTGGAAGAGCTCGCAGATTGTTCTGGGTTCGCGCATGCGCCCTCCGCCTGCACCATCAGCATACGCTGTACCACGCCCTGACACCCGTGTCAGGACCGGCGCGGGCGCGGGCGTGGGCGCCGGCGCGGATGGGCGCGCTGGCGGCGTTGTGGGCGCCGGGGGCGCCGGGAATCGGCGGGTGCCACATCGGCTCTCCAGTCACGTGCTGGCCGCCGCGACGGGACCGCCTTCGCCGCCGCGAAGTGCTCGAAACTCGCCGGAACGAGCGGCAGGCGCTCGCCGGCACGAACCAGCCAGCGCCCCGAGCCAGGCGGCAGGATGGTGCCGATCGCGTGGAGCGGGAAGCCGGGCAGGGCCAGGCGGCCGCGCCGCACCGACTCGAACCGCGCCGCAGGCAGCGTGCACAGGAGCTCGTAGGACTCGCCGCCATGCAGAACCCAGTGGCGCGGGTCGGTGCGCAAGTTTCTTCCGGCACGAGCGAGCGCTGCCGACACCGGCAGCGCTTCCCAGTGCATCTCCACATCGACGCCGCTCGCGTCACACAGGTGCAAGACATCGGTGCTGATGCCGTCGCTCACGTCGATCGCCGCGGTGGCGCCGAGAGCCGCGAGGGCGGCACCCGCTTGCAAGCGCGGTTCCGGGGCGAGGAAGCGCTGCACCAACGCGCCTCGGCGTCCGGCGCCGCGCTGGAGGAGCGCGAGGCCGGCGGCGCTGTCACCCGGCGAACCGGTCACGGCGACAAGGTCTCCCGGGCGCGCGCCGGAGCGGCGCAGCAAGTCCTCGCGACGGACGCGACCGGCGACGGTCACGTCGACAGCGAGGCATTCCGAGCGGGCGATGTTGCCGCCGACGATGGTGGTGCCTGCAGCGCGGAAGCGATCGGCGAGGCCGCGCATCACGCCGTCGAAGAAGGATGCGGGCAAGCGCGGTGGCAGGAGGAGCGACACGAGCGCCAGGCGCGCCGCTCCTCCCATCGCCGCGATGTCACTCAAGTTCACCGCCGCGGCACGGCGCCCGAGCGCGTACGCATCCAGCCAGCGACGCTCGAAGTGCGTGCCCTCGCACTGGACATCGCAGCTCAACAACCAGAGCTCGCCGGCGCCGACATCGACGACGGCGGCGTCGTCGGCTCCGGCTCCCGCCAGCACCCAGCGCGGCTTTCCGGGCAGCAGGGTGGCGAGGCGGTGGAGCAATCCGCTTTCTCCGACGCCTGTCAGGAGCGGCTCCCGGCTTGGGCGTGGTCGCTTTCGTGTCAGGCGCCGCGGCATGTCGACCTCGCGTGTGGTATGGTCAAAATTCGGTGGAGCGCCGTGACGGTGCTGCCGGGCTTCCACCCACCGCACCCGCCAGGGGGTGATTCCAGGCGGAGCGCGAAACCCGCGCAGCGCACCAGCCGACCGGGCGAGGCGGCCCAGCCGCCACCCCACGAGCCGAGCCCGCCTTATGGTAGGCTCTGGACGAGCCCGGTCACACTGCTTCGCACGCCCCCGGAGCCCACCGGCAGGCCTGGCCATTCCAGTCCCCCTCGCCTGGACCGCCTGGGATTCTGGCCGGGCTCGAAACTATGAATCCTCCACCGCATGAGACTTGCGCAGGCGAGTCTCGCCGCGCGGATCCTTCGCCGTCCCACGTGACGCTGGCCCACAGCCTGCTGCTGCGTCTGGGAACGGGTGTGCTTCCGGGGAAGTTGGTCCCGGCCTCGGGATGGCCAGTGCTGCGCTCTTGGCGGCCTCTGCCCCACGTCTGGCAGGAGACCCGAGCCAACCTCTCCCGTCCGCGGCGGGCGCTCCTGGCCGGCCTGATCACCCTAGCAGTCGTGCTGATGGTGGCGATCGGCTGGGAACTCCGCACCTCCCGGCTGCAGGCGAGGTTCTTCTCCCGCCGCGCCGAGCACCTCACTTGGCAGGTGGACAAAGGCCCGAGCGCGGTAGCCCTGAGCGGGCCACGGGGGCCGTACGACCTCCGGCATGGCTACGCCCGGCTCCACGACCTGCAGGGTCGGCTCGAGTCGAGCGGCTTCCGGGTGACGCGCCAAGCGCAGCCGTCGCTAGAGCTGCAGCAGCTGGTGGCGCAAGGGATCGCCCCGCCCTTCGTGGAGAAGAACGACGCGGGCCTGCAGATTCTCGACAGCCGTTCGCGGACGCTCTTCGACGGCCGGCGCACGCTGACCACCTTCCGCGACTTTGTCGACATCCCGCCCCTCGTGGTCCGGTCGCTCCTGTTCGTGGAAGACCGCAACTTGCTCGACGATTCACGCCCGCGCTTGAACCCCGCACTCGAGTGGGATCGTCTGTTGCTCTCCGGCTGGCGCTACGTGCTGGACAGCATCTTCGACACGGGCAACACCTCGGGCGGCAGCACGCTGGCGACGCAGGTGCAGAAGTTCCGCCATTCGCCGGGCGGGCGCACCTCGGGTGTGAACGACAAGTTGCACCAGATGTTGGGCGCTTCCTACGCCGCCTACCGTACCGGCGAGGACACGCGGCAGGCCCGCCGGCAGATCGTGCTCGATTACGTGAA